>CAVGKO010000282.1:0-2210 GCA_963629885.1 Anaerobutyricum sp. | reverse complement strand
CATTAAGGATACACGAAAGATGACTCCCCAAGAACGGAAGGAGTACGTACAAGGTTGGCTTGATGAACTTGCTGCGATAAAGAAATGGAAGGAAGAACATAGTAAGGATTTGGCAAAAGCCAAGCAGAATCTTTCCACCATACTGCAAGCAGTAGATGTTCTTTCTGAGGAAATCACGTCGGGCAAACTCAAAGGCGAAGCGAGGGCAAAGGCGGAAGAGCGTATACACGCCATGAGTGAGTTGTATCAGAAATCTCTTGAACTTGTCAACTATGCTTCTCTTGACGGATGGATTACCAATTTTGCCATTCAAAAGTCTAAAGATGGGTGGATGCCGTATGAAGACACTTATCGTGGAGGCGAAGAAATCTATCCCGACGAGGTGGCTCTAGACCTACGTAGAGCAGCAGAGGCTTCGCATATGTACCCAGGGGTGTCGCGTTTTAGAAACTCTCGCGGTTCAGCAGCGGGTAAGGCAATACAGCTAGCAGCCGACAACGGTTTGGGCGAGACTGCGGAGCTTTTGGGTGTGGGCAACCCCGAGGATAAGACCACTAATTATTCTGCGTTGCAAAGGGCATACGTTAGTGCTGACGCCGAAACGCGGAAGAAATTCATAAAGCAGTTTGAGGATAGAATCAAGAAGGCAAGAATCTATGCAGCACAGCAGACTCTTCGCGGTGGTATTCGTCAGTGGTCGTGGTCTGATAACATAGAAAGACTAAGTCCTGATGTATTTGTCAACCTCATGCAGATACATATGATAGGTGGAGCAGTGCAAGCCTATAGCAAGCAGTTGGAAGGCGTGGAACTTGTTGCTGCAATGAACGGGTTTGTCAATGGTTCTCTTATGGGTAGGGGTGTAGGCTACAAAGAGGTTAGTGCAGATTATACCGATGGACCTAAATGGCAAGACGAGCGGACGGGCAAATACTACACTTTGGTGTTCGATAACGTGGTTGGTATTGAGCCGTTCTCACACGATGGCAAGCTAGGGTTGTTTGACCTCAATAAGATGTATGACCGGGCGGGTAACATTCTTGTAGGCATGGACGATATCCATGTCATGGCGGCAATGGCAGACCCGCGTATATTCTTCATTATCCCGTGGCACGCTTCGGGAATGTCTAACCACATCCTTATGCAGATGTACCGATACTTGGGTGTTCCGCTTAATGGATTGGAGAGAGCAACGGACTACACCAAGGTGCAAGAGGAGAAGAAGTTTGATGAAGGCAAGGATATACCTACGGATGTACAAGACTTTTGGGAGAAGCACAACTATAGCGGAGAGTTCCGTTGTGGTCTTGGAACAATAGAGAGTGGTCGTGTTACCCGCAATGCTAACGGCGAACAAGTATATCAGTTGTCGGAATCTCAGAAGCATTATCGTGAACTAAGGAATGCGTTGTTGACTCACAACTCCATGGACGCAAATGATAAGTTTTGGAGTCAGCATAAAGATTGGCTGAAAGAGATTGAAGCGGACGAGTTCCTGTCTCAAGTAAAGAAGAAGATAAACGAGACTGTCAACGTTCTTGGTGAGACCATGACAAATGGTGACTGCAATTATGTTTACCCTTATGAGTATTGGGATATGAACTCCACCGAAGCAACGGCAGACGTTAACGGCAAGCGTTATCTGGAGTATTGTAGAAGGATGGGATTCCAACCTAAGTTCTGCGGTATTGCAGAAGGCAAGTATGCCACCTTTGGCAACTTTGCCGACAAGACGGGGTATTGGAAACTACTCATAGACCGAAGGATGTATGATACGAAGGGCAACTATCAAGACTTGACTCCGGTAACGATAGATAGGTTTACGCCTAGTATGTGCGACCCCGAAGCAACGGCGAAACGCTTTGATGTCACCCGCGTAGCAGACTTGCAGAAGACGGATGACATTGTTGAGAAGGCGTTGGAGGCGGAACGTCAGCGAGGTGTTGCCAAGGATGAGAGCGAGCGAGACAAGCAGTTTGTTCCCAAACCAAACTATGACACCTCTACAACAGCAGAAGAGAGAGCCAAGGCGAGAGAGGATGCTGCACGGAATTATACCGAGGCGGCAGAGTTGGAAAATAAGGTGATGAAGGAAGCCAAGGCTATCATAGAAGAGGATGCCAAGAAGAAAGCCAATAAGGGCAAGAAGCTTTCTTTGCGTGAGCACAAGGCGGAGGGAGTTGAGCCTTTGACTGAGGAAGAGAAGGTGC
>CAVGKO010000281.1:1358-2292 GCA_963629885.1 Anaerobutyricum sp. | reverse complement strand
CCTTCGCTATCTCCAAGGCTTGTTGGTTGCCACAAAGCTCATACTGGTCTATCAAGCCCTGCACGATCTTGTGGAGCGTATAGAATGGTGCCCACACGCTCTTGCCCTGGATATTTCTGTCTATCAAACCTTCGGCGAAGGCACTCAGGTAGCCGTCCCTGCCGTATGCCTGCTGCACCTCCTTCAGTCCACTGACGATACTGTCCGCCTTCGCTTTTACTGCCGCCGAACCGGTCTGTGCATAGAGCGTGGCGTAGGCGGAGAGGAGGTGCCCCGTGGTATGCCCACGAAGGTCGCAGTCGAGCGATTCCCAACCGCCGAGCTTCTTCACGGTCATATAGCCACCTTCACGACTAGACCAAGCACCGCTGGTATTGCGGAAGCTTTGCAAGAGCCGGTCAACGGGTATCGACATCATCCAAGCCGAGTCTCGCCTCATGTTCTCCTGGAAACGGGAAGGCAAGAGATGCACTTGCGACATGGCGAAAGGCTGGCACTTCTGCTGCGTTTTCATTATTTCTCCTGCTTGCACAGACAAGCCCGGGAGTGCCATCATGGCTAACACGAATATCTTCTTCATACGTACTTCTATTTTACAATTTCAGTCAAGTCAATGCGTAAGGGTTGCACCGCCCCTTTGTATTTGCCGTCAGCATCCACCACGGCAACTACCCAAGCAGAGAAGCTGCGTCGAGGATTATCCCATCCTGCCTCGTAGGGATACACTTCGAAGGTAGTATCGTTGATTTTCTTCAACGGTCCACAGATAACGTCGATATACGGTTTCTTGCTTCCATGTTCTTTAGACAAAGCGTTATGAGTTTCGTCGGTAAATACGGCTTTCAACTGAATCCTTACCGGTTTCTTCGACTTGACGGCAGAGGCGACATCGGATTCTTCTATCTTGATTGCCATCCCACCTTGCAGTTTGGCA
>CAVGKO010000281.1:0-1310 GCA_963629885.1 Anaerobutyricum sp. | reverse complement strand
ACCAACTTGCCTTGATACTCAAATCCCACATACTGTACTTGCTTGCCTGCTGTCTCCTGATAACGACTCTCTGTCAAGTCAGCCATTTCCTTGTCGAAATACCAAAAGGCATCATGCTTGTCGCCTTGGTATTCCGCGTACGGGGCAGGCTGTGGTCTCTTGGCGTTAGCTTGCTCAGGAAGTTTTCCCTTGTCCGCCCCATCCGTTCCAATCATATCGGAATGGAAACGTTCGGCAAGATAACCGTCCTTCGGGTTGAGTCTGCGAAGTGTTCCGTCAACGTTCAAACGTTGTTCGATTGCCTTTTGAATAAACTTGGCAATATAGCCTGCCGTGCGGTCGGCGCAATCAAAATGTCCCCGTCCTGTATCGCAAAGGAAAGAGATACAGCTCTCGGGGTACATCATCCGGAAAGCCAGGGCTGGATTCACTCGTGCCTCCCACCATTCGTATTCCCCTTCTATCATCAAACCGGGGATTCCGTCGATGTTGCGGTTGCGTCCCCACTCCACATTGGCAGCACCATAGCCACAAAGGTTGGTGCGAGGTGCATCGCCATGGAAAGAAATGATGCACAGCGTGCGGTCAGGATTCCAAGCGGCGAAGTTCCATGGGAAGGTTGCCTGGGCGGAATGCCCGAGAGGGATAACAGGGGCATGAGCTATCTCACGATGCCCACTCTGGTCGGCGAGATTGTTCATCATCTCCTCGAAGATGCCTTGTGCCCCCGATGCAGGGTCCCAGTTGTTGTTGAAAGCGGGAGCCACCCACACCATCGCCACACCCAACTTCTTCATTTGGGCCTGGAAGTTCTGGTTCTTATTGATAGCCTCCTCGGTCATGTTCTGTTGGGAAAGAATCACCGCTTTCACATCCTTGCAGCCGTCAGGCACCCAGAGATAAGCCACAGGAGCCTTGCCGGTCTCATTGGAGACATAACCTCTCAACTCCACCGACCACTTGTACATTCCACTACCTCCCACACCTACGGCATGGGCTGCCGTCACCATCACAACTTGCAACAAGAGGGCAAGCGCCAAGACGGTCTTTCTACAGAAGACATTACCTTTCTTCATATTCACATTACGTATTATTCAATAATATTACGCAACAGGGTATGCTCATACTTAAACAGAAGTGGGGCATTCAACTCAGTGCATCTTTCACTTCTTCATATATTTCCCGACACCTGTTTGCCATTATCTTATTCTTTACACCAACCGCTATCATATCCTCCAGGGATGGATGACCACTACCATTCACAGATGTAGCATGTTCTCCATTATACCCTTCGGTGCATCGTGTAAGGT
>CAVGKO010000280.1:642-2329 GCA_963629885.1 Anaerobutyricum sp. | reverse complement strand
AGAATATGCTGAAGGTATTTGAAGGCAAGACAAAACTTTTGTTCTCTCAATTGAAAGAGAGCGATGCTGCCGTACTTGGAGCAAGCGCTTTGGGTTGGGAAGCAAAATAAACAACAGTATTCACGGGGTGGCATACCCCTGGGAGGAAGGGCGGTCGTTTGGTCGCCCTTTCTTACATTATATATATATGTATAGCAAAAACCATTCTATGACTCATCCTCTATCTCAATTCGTCTATTGCCCTGAATGTGGTTCCAAGACATTCGTTGAGTGCAATGAAAAAGCCAAACGATGCACGACCTGTGGTTTCGTTTACTATTTCAATCCATCGTCAGCTGTTGCTTGTTTTATCCGTAATGCCGAGGGAGAGCTATTGTTGGTTCGCCGCGCCAAAGACCCGGAGAAAGGAACACTTGACCTTCCGGGCGGATTTGTTGATATGTACGAAACGGCGGAAGAGGCGGCAAGTCGCGAAGTGAAAGAAGAGACAGGGCTCAGCATAGCCAACCTTCGCTATTTGTTTTCCATACCTAATATATATGTATATAGCGGTCTAAAAATCCACACACTGGATATGTTCTTTGAATGTCATGTGAATGACTTTAAAGAAGCCCATGCAGAAGACGATGCTGCCGAAATCATTGTATTGAAAAAAGAGGAACTAAACGCGGACGAATTCGGTCTTGCTTCAATAAAGGCGGGTATCGAAAAATATAAGTCTATGGACTTTTGATTCGTGTTGTCTTAGCCGTGCCATAACAAACAGACCGCCCCTCCGATTGCGGATTAATAATTATCGTATACCTTTGCGCGCTGAATACAAGGGGGTGCTTGCGACGTACCAAATAGCTACGTGCCGTAGGCTGAGATTATACCCATATTACCTGATGCGGATAATACCGACGAAGGGAATTGTTATCTAAGGTATACTTCTTCACACAACACGCCTTTTCTATTCACTTATCAACCAATGTTAAACATTAAAGGTAAAAAGAATGAAAAGCGTATTCTTGCTTATTGCCGCAGGGTTCACCACGTGGGCCACGGCAGAAAACAAACCCGAACCGGCAGATTCACTGCAAATCTCGCGCGACTTATCGTTGAATGAGGTGGTTGTCACTGCCACACGAGTGGCCAAAGGCACGCCGGTTGCCTACAGTGAACTATCACACGACGAACTCAACCGCAGCAACGACGGACAAGGGATTCCCTTCCTTATCTCGCAGTCGCCATCAGTCATCATGAACTCTGATGCCGGGACAGGCGTCGGTTATTCCAGTTTCCGTATCCGAGGGACAGATGCCAGCCGTATCAACATCACAGTGGGAGGTGTGCCTATTAACGATTCAGAGTCGCACACCGTGTTTTGGGCCAATATGGCGGACTTTGCTTCTTCCGTCAACAGCATACAGATACAACGTGGCGTAGGGACGTCCACCAATGGGGCAGCAGCTTTTGGTGCCACCGTAGCCATGGAAACCGAGAAGCCAAGTCTTGCGCCTTATGCCGAATACAGCTTTTCGGGAGGTTCGTTCGGGACATTCAAAAACGCTGTCAAGGTGGGGACGGGGTTGATACACGACCACTTCGTCTTTGATGCACGCTACTCTAATGTCCGTAGCGACGGGTATATCGACAGGGCGTCGGCTCTTATGCATTCGTATTTCGGCGCTGCCACCTATTATGC
>CAVGKO010000280.1:0-632 GCA_963629885.1 Anaerobutyricum sp. | reverse complement strand
TGATTCGTTTTCAGACATTCGGAAATATGGAGAAGACCTATCAGGCATGGACGGGTGTGCCATCTTCACTCCTTGAGAACGACCGCACGTATAATCCATGTGGCGAGTATGAAGAGAACGGAATACAGAAGTACTACGACAACCAAACCGACAACTATTGGCAACAGCACTATCACCTCATGGCAAACCAACGCTTGAGCGACCTCTGGAGCATGAACCTCACACTCCACTACACGCATGGGAAAGGTTATTACGAAGACTATAAGGCTTCCGCCAAGTTTAGCAGCTACAAACTGCCTGCCTACAATGATAGTGTGAACTGTTCCGACCTTGTGCGCCGCAAGTGGCTCGACAACGATTTCTACGGAGCAATATATAATGTTGCTTACCGTAGCGAACGGCTTCAGATGAACCTCGGAGCGGCAGCAAACAGATATGTGGGCGACCATTTCGGACGTGTCATGTGGGTAAAGAACGGCACAGCTCTTCCACAGCCGGACTACGAATATTATCGCAACCAAGGCGACAAGGTGGACTACAACGTATATGCTAAAGGTATCTATCGGTTCACTCCGTATTTGAACGGATATCTCGACCTGCAATATCGAGGCATACGATATACTATTGAGGGG
>CAVGKO010000279.1:0-2437 GCA_963629885.1 Anaerobutyricum sp. | reverse complement strand
TGCGCACGGGAGTGTGCAGGCGTTCGGACAACTCTTGCACGCGGGCTTCCATGGCGTTTTCCACGGACTCAGTCCTTGCGCTTTCCATGTGGCTCCCGCCATTTTCGCGGAACAGGAATATCTGGTCTTCACGGCTCACGTCCGCGGTTTCCGCAGCAAGGCTCGCCCTGCGCTCCTCGGGGGTCATGTTCATGCGTTTCTGTACGTTGCGGGATTCCACTTCGCCAGCAAGGCGATGGTAAACGTTATCGGGAGTGAGTTTACGGTTGTACTCGATATCGCCCTTTGCCATCTTATAATACTCCCTGAGTTTAGACTCGCTGAAGCGCCTTAGCATTTCCGCAAACTCCTTGGAGAATTCGCCGTCATTGATAAGATTGTCTATGTACACCTTGAGAGTATAATCATCCCGTAACGTATCCTTGAACTTATCATACGACTCAACGGCATCCACAAATGACTCTTTGTCCTCAGGATATGCGGTCCTCGCCATATCGGCATATTGCGCGGCGGTGTTAAGGTTACCGCCCCTTGCAAACCCTTCAATCCATTGAATGGCGTGCTGTATCTCGTGGTTGAGTAAGGAGTTAAGACTTCTCAGGTTGGTCGCATGAATGGTGATGGCTTTCGTCTTGGGGTTGTACGCCCCGTTGTCCGGAATGTAATCAGTCAAACTATCAGTATCAAGTCTGATTTCAATCAACTCGGGATATGCCCTGAACAATTCGGGTGCTGAAACCACTTCGCCAAGCCTCCCAGATGTCCAAAGCATATCGGTCTCATGACGCTTAAAATGATACCCCCCCAACTTCAATATATCCATGAAGTTTTGCGTCCGGTATCTCATACCGCCACTTGCCGTCCGCGCCGCGCTCCCAGCCTGTGGCCATCTTGATAGCCTTGGCGTCTTTCTTCGCATCCTCCATCTCGCGTGCCACACGCAGGTTGTCCAAACGCACGGCCGCCTCGTCCGCGCCGCTAATCACGTCCGCACGGTCGACCGCAGCCGCGCCTTGCTCGCCGATGAACTGGTAGCGGATGTCGTTGTTGTTCGCGTCAAACGTGCCAACGTTGTCGGTGGCACTCTTGATTTGGTTGGGAAAGAAACATGCAAAATATGCCACTCCCTCATCTGTGCCGACAAGAGCGTCATAGCCTTGCGCCTTTATCTTCTCCACAAATTCGGGCGTTTCGGTCACAAGCCAAGAGTTGCGGCTTGCCAACATCTCCCTTGCCGTTTCTATGTCAACAAACTTCCCTTTGCCTCCGTAAAAAGACAAGGTCGGAATTTTGCCGCCAAACGTTTCCAATATGGCTTCAGCGTCAGTTTCCGGATTAAAGGGCTTCTTCGCGTTCATATACAGGTCAAAGACATAGCCCTCGGTAGTCCATTGCTCGTTGCCTTCGGCATCATCGGGAATGCTTTCAGCCCTCTTCTCTGCAATAGACATCGCCTTGTCATAATCCACACTCGTGAAAATCATGCCGCTGTACTCACCGCCACGGAATGTATGGAACGGCGCTTCTTGGCTTACATAGTCATCACCGTTCCAGCCTCTATTGGGCGTTATCTGACTGCGGCTAAGCGGTGTTCCATGGTAAACGACCCTCGGCTCGCCGTTCTCGTCAACAACTTTTGAAGAATTTTCATACGCTTTCTTTGCATCTTCAAAAAATTGACGTAACCTTGCATCAACGATACCGTCAGAAGTCCCTCTCGACTGGAGAGTTAAGTCCAGACCCGACAAACTTTTGGCGGTATTGTCGTATAGCTCGACATTGCTCACAAACTGCGAATGGACACCGCTTTGCCCTTTCTCGTTGGCAACAGTAAAGCGGACAAAATAATCCTTTCCGCCTATTTCGACCTTTCCTACATAGTTGTCATAACTTTCTATGTTGGGATGCTTTTTGTGAACTGTTCCGTCCGGCCGAGTTTCTCCTGCCCGGTTGTCGGTTTCACTATAAGCAAGCACAGATTTATCCAGCACCTCGTTCAGAACAGGAACAACCTTGGCAAACAAACCACCCTCACGATAGTTCTTGCCAAAAGTATTCCCATAAAAAGCAATGCTCTTTTCGCCCTTTGTCACGCTCGGCAAATTCTTGTACGTTTCAGCAAGTTCCTTGCGAGACATGCTGTGAGCGGGAGCTACGACAGGCTTCATCTCGCTGATGGCTTTCGCCTTTGCAGCCATCCACCAATCGCCGAACCACTTCTTGAAAGCCTTGGTTCTTACCTGCGCCCATTGTCTCGGAGACAGTTCGCTCTGCGCGCCGTTGGGGGCTTTCATGTATGTTCCGTCCGCTTTCGCCCTTGCGACGATTTCCTTTGTCTCTTCGTCCTCGCTCATGCGCAGACCGCCGTCCACTGCCCCGAACTTTCTCGGGTCAACGCCGTCAAGCAGGTCTTTCATCACGCGGTCGGCAACCTCCT
>CAVGKO010000278.1:0-2654 GCA_963629885.1 Anaerobutyricum sp. | reverse complement strand
CTCGCCATTGGCATCCATGTGGTCAACCCACTCAATATCCAAACCCAAAGAGTCCGCTACGCTCTCACAAGCCTTGCGGGTCTCCTCCGACAAAGGTTGCCGCTTAGCAGACTCCGTCCCTCTCGTTGAGTATTTCTTGCCCTCGGTAGAAGTCTCCTCTTCATTGGCTGCCATTCTATCCACCTTTGGTGATGGATGGATTTCGTCTGCCCCGGCAAGGTCGGTGTATTCTCCATTGTCAACAAGGTCGAATATACCCTTAGCTATTTCCTCAAGTCGTTCCTTGCTCGGATTCTTATAGACAAACTCAAGAACCTTCGCCCACTTATTAGCCTTGAACGGAACATCTTCTGTAATGGTGTTTGGAGTTCTTACAACAAACGAATAACCTATATCGGTTTTTTTGCCCGTAATGATAATATTTCTCGCATTACCATTATGGTCTGAGAGGCGTATAGTCACACGACCGCCATCTTCTGCAATGTAATGCACATAATCAGACTCTTGATTAGTACTACGCTGTATGGACTCCACAAGTTTTTTTGTGAAATTGTCTGCGGTCACATCGTTGCGACTACGTAGTCCCAATATGAAATTAGAAAGTTTCTCTGCTATATCCCCGGCAGATTTAAAACCTTTTGGTAACTTTGTTGTACGAGAATTCTCGCCTTGTACGCCAACATTTGTTGGAGAATACTTTCCATCGGAAAGAGGTTCGGCAAGGTTACCGTTGTCGGTGTTGTGAGAGGAATTCTCTTCTTCTTGACGATGTAACTCTGCGATTCGATTATCGATACGTTTGGTTGCATCGTCTTTTTCTTTCGCCGTCAACTTGTACGCTTTCTCTATCTCTTCTTGCAGCCGCACCTCTTCACGTCTTCTGCTCGACTTGCTGTTCTTGGCTGTGGCTTCGCTGACTATCCTCTCGGCTTCTCTCAGACGCTTGCCTCCCATCAATGTGTCGTATAGCTTGTCGCCTATCTCCTCGGCTGTCATCTTATCGTATGCATCAAACACCGACAGGTCGGCATACTTACCCTTGGAGAACTTGCTCTTTATGGCGTTCCATATCTCTTTAATCTTGTTCCATGCCTTGGCATACCATGCTTGTGCAGTGGCTACCTCCATGGTGCTGTTGGCGTTCACACCTCTCTCTTTGAGGAAGTCCGCCAACTTGCCTTTGCTCTGCATCGACAATGCCCAAGCAAACACCTCACTCAGGAATGCATCACTGCTCTGATTCCCGTAACGCCCGCGTACAAATTCCTTGATACTCTCGGGTGCTTCCGCTATGTATTTCTCTATTGCCTTGAGCAACGACTCTGCTTTGGGATGACTCTTGGCGTATTCATATAGCTTATGTGCAAACTCATGAAAGGAAGTGTCTGCCTCCAGATTCTCTTCCACGAGCACCACCTCACCATTGGGAAGTGTTGCACCGGCAAACTTTCCGTCTTCCTCACCAAAGAGGTCTGCCTTCCCGCTCTGCTTGGCAATGTAGTCTTCTGCTTCCTTCTGAGTCTTGAAAGACGTAACCTTGGTTCCCGGCATCGCCTCCTTCAACCTCTCCGTCACCGCCGCCGCTTGCCCGGGAGTAACCTTCTGTCCTCCCTCAGTCCGCTGAAGGCGTATCCCTTTCTTCTGTAGGCGTGTGGTTTCAACCGCATCTCCCTCTTCCACCACGGCAACTCGTATCCCACTGCGTATAAGTCTGGGAAGATAGGTATCAAGGGCTCGGAATGGAAATTTGCTCTCACGTTCAAAAGGCGAATTATTAATAGCCCTTACTCCGATATTAAGGATGTTCGCACAAGTATCGGCATCTTCCCCGTAGGTATAAAAGTTATCCCCTATACGTATCAAAACAAGCGTGTCTGGGCTCTTTTTCTTTATACCCTTTATAACCCCGGCAAGTTTCTTCTCAGACAATCCGTTAAGAGTATTACCCGCTTTGTTTTTCCCGCCATTTTCTTGCGACTTCTCCGAATTGTCGGTATTTTTGCTTTCAGATAAATCTTCATCGGGGGCGACAGCCCTGCCCCCTTTATTGGTATTAGGGGTTACTCGGGTAATATCAGATGAAGATTTTTCTTTTAGTTTGCGACTGTTATCGAATGCAGTTACAACCCAATTCTTTCTTTCATTCACGATATTTCCCTTATTGTCTCGCACATTCTTGCTGACAACAACCATGTAGCCGTCTTTCTCCAATACGACCTTATCCCAACTACTCTTCTTCTCATTGATAGTTCCGTTGTTTATCACATCATCAATTACAGCCATAGCTTCCTCGGCATTGGCAAAGTCGTGATAACGTTCGATATGCTTGTCTATGATATGGTCAAGTCCTTGTTCCTTGGCTTTATCTCCCCAAACCAAATCAATATCGCCTAACCCTTCACGATGGAACACACCAATCAAATCACCCTCTTTGTGTTTCATCAAGAAATTAAACGCTTCTTTAACCTTCCCCTTGAATTGGTCGTAGATATTCCCGAACACGCCTTTGCCAATAGGCTTTAGCGGATTCCCTTGCGAGTCTTCCTTTGCTTCCGATTTTTCCCCAACCTTCACATCGGCATCATTGGAATCTGCTGTTTCCTTTGGCGCTTTTTCTTTCGCACCTCCCTTCGGCTTCTCAACCTCGCCTTGCT
>CAVGKO010000277.1:0-2721 GCA_963629885.1 Anaerobutyricum sp. | reverse complement strand
GGATACCATTCCGCCCGCGTGTATTTATACATGTAAAGAAGATGAAAAAGATGAACTATAGCGACGAGAAACAGATGTTGAAAAGGTTGATGCGCGACGCGTTGACCCCGGGAGAGATGATGGAGCTGAACACTCGTGAAAACGTACAAAGAGAGATGCTGGGGCAGTGGGACACGGCGCCGGATGTCACCAAAGGCACTGACGGGACGCGTTTATGGAACCGCATCTACCGGCGGATAACAGGCCGTGGGCGCGAAGGGTTGCGCTTCTACAGAATATACAGTGCCGTGGCGTCGGTGCTGCTGCTAATAGCCATCGGGGGCGCCATATTTATGGCATCGGAAGGCGACAAGGCGTCGATGTATGTTGTAAGCACCGGTATAAGAAGCATGCAGTCGGTAACGCTGCCCGACGGCACCGAGGTGCAGCTCGGACCAAACAGCCGCATGACCTATCCTTCGAAGTTTGGCAGCAGAAAGAGGGTGGTGAAGCTCGAAGGGCAGGCGTTTTTCGACGTGAACAAGAATCCCCGCAAGCCCTTTATCGTTCATTCTTCGGATATGGACATTCAGGTCTTGGGCACAGCCTTCGAGGTGTTCAACTACGAGATAGAGAATCAGGCGGAGGCCATTCTCCTTAGCGGAAAGGTGAAGGTGGGCGTAACAAACGCTGCGGACGGCAAGCGAAAGGAGTGCGTGCTTTGTCCCAACCAACGCCTGCAATACGACAAGAGGACCAACACCCTGTCGGTGCAGACCTTGGATGCCGACAAATACACGGCATGGAGAAAGCAGGGTGTCCTCAGCTTCGAGAACGAGAAGCTTTCGATGATTATCCCGCGCTTGGAGCAGTGGTATGGCAGAAAGGCCATCTGTCCGCGCGATTTGGCAGACAAATACCGCTTCACCTTCAAGGTGAGGGACGAGTCCTTGGAGAGGATACTCTTCATGATGAAGAAGTCGTCACCATTGACGTATAAAGAAATAGAAGGAGGCAATTATGAGATTATGCTAAAATAAATACAACAACTAAAACACTAATACCATGGACGGATAAGAGAAATGAAAAAAAATTGGAAGATGCCGGCCAGCACCTTCCAATCAGGTTAGTTTTCGAAGGAATGCCAGCCGCTTTAGCAACCTTAAGGCTAGCATTATAGTACTCATCAAAAACACAACAAATCTATGAAGAAAAACAATGACAGGGATAGTTATATCCCGTTATTCAAAAAAACATTGCGAATTATGAAGCTCACTACTTTGTTTTCGTTAGCTGTAGCTTGTTGTATCTCTGCTTCCACTTATGCACAAAACTTCAAGGTGTCGGTCAACAAGCAAAACAGCAGTATCATTGAGGTTCTGAAAGAAATAGAGCAGAACAGCGAGTTTACCTTCTTCTTCAACGACAACCGCGTGAACGTAAACAAGAAGGTAAGTGTAAAAGCCAAGGATGCCACGATAGACGAGGTCCTGGCACAAGTCTTTGCCGATACGGACTATAAGTATCAGGTTATCGACCGTCAGGTGCTGATAAAAGCAGCCGACGAAACCGGCGCGAAGGCAGTCTCGCAGCAAGACAAGAAGACCGTGATTGGTGTGGTCAGCGACGCCATGGGCTCTGTTGCCGGTGCCAACGTGGTGGAGAAGGGTACCACCAACGGAACCATCACCGATGCCGACGGTAACTTCTCTCTCAGCGTTGCCCCGAATGCCGTATTGGTTGTTTCGTATATCGGCTACAAGGACCAGGAAATCCCCGTCAGCGGCAAAACAAATTTCCAAATCCTCCTCTCTGAAGACACCCAAGCCCTCGAAGAGGTGGTGGTTGTGGGATACGGCGTTCAGAAACGTGCATCCGTGACAGGATCTGTTGCTTCTCTCCAGGCTGGAGATATCACCACGGTAAAGACTCCGAATGTCAGTAATGCTTTGGCTGGTAAGCTTCCCGGACTTCGTGCCGTACAGCGTAGCGGTGCTCCGGGTGACGATGAGGCAAGTGTGGATATTCGTGGTTTTGGTAACGCACTTGTTATTGTGGATGGTGTGGAACGTGACTTCAAACAGATTGATGCCAACGATATAGAGTCGATTAGTATCTTGAAGGATGCTTCCGCTGCCGTTTACGGTTTCAAAGGCGCGAACGGTGTTATCCTCGTTACGACTAAGAAAGGAGAAATAGGCAAGCCGAAAATCAGTTACAACGGGTATGTCGGAATACAAAACATCACACGTTATCCGGAGTTTTACGACGGATACGAATATGCAACCTTATACAACGAAGCCCAACAAAACATCGGTGTTACGGCACCTTATTCGGCAGAAGACCTTGAAAATTTCAAGCAAGGAATCGGTACAACCGACTGGTATAATGAAGTTATCCGTAAAGCAGCACCTACAACGTACCATAATCTGAGTGTGTCGGGTGGAGCGGAAAAAGTGAAGTATTACTTCTCTTTAGGTTTTACGGATCAGGAAGGTATTTACCGTTCAAAAGCCTTCAACTACAAAAAGTATAACGTTCGCTCCAACGTCAGTGCGGAAATCGTTAAAGGTTTCACCGTCGATCTGCAATTGAGCGGTCGTTTGGATACGCGAATGAAACCTTATGAAGCCGAACCGCTGAGCCGTTCAATACAGATGGCAAAGCCGGTATACTCTGTTTATGCAAATGATAATACGAGTTATTGGTCTAACCCGGGAGATAAGGGAAACCCTGTGCATC
>CAVGKO010000276.1:0-3138 GCA_963629885.1 Anaerobutyricum sp. | reverse complement strand
GGCATGCACATGGAGTCCATAGGCAAGATATTCTCGCATGTGCACCAGAAATGTATTCTCGGCTACAAGGCTCTTATGCTATGCTGGAGCGATGGCCGAACCCAGTTCATGCTCGACTTCTCACTTCATGGTGAGAAGGGCAAGATAGAGGGAAAGGAACAAGGACTCACCAGTGAGCAAAGGAACAGACGCTATGAGCGCAAACGTGACGAGAAATCACATGTTGCCAAGCGCAAGGAAGAGTATTTCATGGGCAAAGGCGTCAAACTGTTGGATATGGAAAAGAATGCGATACGCAACAAGATACCATTCGATTACTTGCTTGTAGACAGTTGGTTTACATGTGCCGGACTTGTTGAATTCGTTTATCGCCGCCACAAGAAATTCCATCTTCTCGGTATGGCTAAAATGGGCAACACCAAGTATACGACAACGAGTTGGGGCGAATTGTCTGCCAAGGCCATTATCACCAAGCTTAAGGCCAAAAAAGAGGTGAAGTACAGCAGGCGCTACCATTGTCATTATGCCGAAGTTGAAGTCATGCTTGGAAAACGTGCTGTAAGGCTCTTCTTCTGCAAGAGGGGTAAAAAGGAAACTTGGAAAATGCTTCTTACAACAGACCTGATCTCCGCTTTATGCGTGCCTACGAGATATACTCCATGCGTTGGAGTATAGAGGTGTTCTTTTCTGACAGCAAGCGTCTGCTTGGACTTGCCGATTGCTCATCCCGTGACTTTTCCGCCCACATAGCACACGTTTCATTGGTCATGATACGCTACAACATACTCGCCTCCATAAAAAGGACACTTGACTATGACACTATAGGAGGGCTGTTCGGTGACATGTACCTCGGAGTACACGAACTCACGGTGGTTGAGAAGATATGGGCGATTATTATTGAAGTGGTGGCCGTCGTTTCTGAACTAACTAGTGCAGACTCCGACGAACTGACAATCCAGATTATTGAGCATGACAAGAGATTGGCTGCCATTAGAGCATATGCTCAAACGGCATGAAATCTAAATCCGAAACTTGAGTTGATATAGTGCAAATGAAGAAATGGTGATTTGAAGTTTCAAGTTCAATAAAGCTTCAAGTTTATGTCAAGACATACAAGTTATGCAATAGCCTATTAAAACTATTTAACCACAACGACATATAACAAAAATACACATTATGTGTGGAATCGTAGGATATATCGGGACGCAGCAAGCGTTCCCAATACTCATAGACGGGTTGAAAAAACTCGAATATCGAGGATATGATAGCGCAGGCGTGGCGCTGCTCCACGAGGGAGCGCTCAACGTCATCAAGACCAAGGGCAAGGTGGCTAACCTGGAGGCGCTGGCCGAAGGCAAGGACTGCCTCGGCAACATCGGCATCGCCCACACCCGTTGGGCTACGCATGGCGAACCCTCTGCCATCAATGCCCACCCTCATGTGAGCATGAGCGGTGACCTGGCGCTGGTGCACAACGGCATCATCGAGAACTATCAGATACTGAAGGAACAACTCGTCAGCAAGGGCTACCAGTTCAAGAGCTCCACCGACACCGAGGTGCTCGTGCAGCTCATCGACTACTACTATCAGCAGAACGGCAAGTGCCTCGTCTCTGCCGTCTGCCAGGCGCTCAACGACGTGGTGGGAGCCTATGCCATCGCCGTGATGGAGAAGGGCAATCCGGACCATATCGTAGCGGCCCGTCAGAGCAGTCCGCTGGTGGTGGGTGTGGGTAAGGACGACGCCGACTTCTATATCGCCAGCGACGCTACGCCCATCGTGCAGTACACCGACAAGGTGGTTTACCTTGATGACGGTCAGATAGCCGACATCCGCCGGGGCGAGGAACTAAACATCATCAACCTCAACCAGAAGTCGTGCGACTACGACATCAAGACCGTTGACCTCGACATCTCCAAACTCGGCAAGGGCGGCTTCGACCACTTCATGCTCAAGGAGATCTTCGAGCAGCCCAATTGCCTGAAGGACTGCATGAGCGGACGACTGTTTGCCGACCGTGAGCATCCCGAGAACAACCACATCGTCCTTTCGGCCCTCAATGCATACAAGCAGCGCCTCGTCGAAGCCAAGCATGTTATCATCGTGGCGTGCGGCACCAGTTGGCATGCCGGACTCATCGGCAAGCAGCTCATCGAGCAGATGTGCCGCAAGCGCGTCACGGTGGAGTATGCCAGCGAGTTCCGTTACGGCGACCCCGTCATTGAGCCCGAGGACGTTGTCATCGCCATCAGTCAGAGCGGTGAGACAGCCGACACCCTGGCTGCCGTCAAGCTCGCCAAGGAGAAAGGTGCCCTCATCTTCGGCATCGTCAATGGCGTGGGTTCCTCCATCGCCCGTGAGACCGATACCGGCATCTACATCCATGTCGGTCCCGAGATAGGCGTGGCCAGTACCAAAGCCTTCACAGGTCAGGTCACCGTGCTCACACTCCTCGCCCTGGCATTGGGCCACGAGCAGGGCACGCTGCCGGATGAAGAATACCGGGCCATGATAGGCGAACTGGCGGAGATACCCGAGAAGATGCGCACCGTGCTGAAGCAGACGCCGGGCATCGCCGAGCTCTCTCGTATGTTCACCTACGCCCATAACTTCCTCTACCTGGGTCGAGGGTTCAACTATCCCGTAGCCCTCGAGGGAGCATTGAAGCTCAAGGAGATAAGTTACATTCATGCCGAAGGATATCCTGCTGCGGAGATGAAGCACGGGCCTATCGCCCTTGTGGACAAAGACATGCCCATCGTGTTCCTTGCCACCCACCATCAGCTCTATCACAAAATTATCAGCAACATGCAGGAGGTCAAGTCCCGTAATGGCCGCATCCTTGCCATCGTCACCGATGGCGACGAAGAGGTCAAAGCCCTTGCTGACAATGTGATTGAGGTGCCGCACACGCTTAATGCGCTTGTGCCGCTGCTCAGTGTTTTGCCGCTGCAGATACTGGCCTACTATGTTGCCGTATATAAGGGTCTGAATGTGGATATGCCGCGTAACCTGGCAAAGAGTGTGACGGTGGAATAAATATTTCCGTGTGCGAAAAGAGCCGGAATCTCGTAACTACAAATAAAATATTAATTTAATACTGAATATTGATAATGGATATCAGATATCAACTTATAG
>CAVGKO010000275.1:0-3167 GCA_963629885.1 Anaerobutyricum sp. | reverse complement strand
CGGTCGTCCTCAAAATTGAAATACAAGATTTCTTCCCTCTTGTGCCCTTGCTCTATCAACTGCATTATACGTTGGAACATCAAATACGATTTGCCGGCATGCCTCAAGCCAACAAACACATAATTAAGTCCATCTGCAAGTTCTATATCACGAGGAATGAGTTCCACCTGCGCAACATATGCTTGATATTCCGTTATAAGCAACTTGATTAAATCCTTTGTCATAGTAGCTGTTTTTAGAAATTACACCCAACTGCAAATATAGACATTCATCGTCTATAAACGATAAAACTGTGGCGTTTTTGTCGTCTATAGACGATGAAATGGCACAAACTACAACGGAAATAATCACGTCAAGATTATACATCGCCGTTTCATAGGCTCTTTCTCTTGTTTTAGGTACATATGCAAATTTTGCATACGTACTTTTCTTATCAAGTTCTCCACTGACTGGTCGCAGAGTTATTATCTGACCTCCAGGGTGTGTTTGCCGGAGGGGAGGAGGAGTTTTATGTGGCCGTCTTCCTTTGTGGGGCGGAGGTCTTTTCCGTCAACTACGAGGGTGGGAGTCTTTGTGACGAGTGGGAGCCACACCTCAGCCTCGGTGTTGGCGGGGATGGTTACATCCAATGTAAAGCTCTTGCCCGGAAGGTTGCGGAAGGCTGCGGCAATCTCCCCGCTTATGCTCGGCACACGTATCTCAGCCCATTCAAGACTCCCTGCCTGGGGTCTGATGCGGAACTTACGGAAGCCCGCTTCAAGCGGCACTATACCAAACAGCCCGCGCGTCACAAGGTTGGCGGGCGCCGCGCCCCATACGTGATTCCAGTCAAGGTTGGGTTTATATTTCTCGTCCCATGCCTCCAAGGTGATGGTGGAGCCTACCCTCAGCATGTTGTACCAGCTACGTTCCCCTCGCGAAGAGAGGAGACTGAGGGCATAGTCGCCAGCCCCGGCATCATAGAGAGCGTCAAGAAGGAACTGAGCACCATAGACGCTGCAAGCCATCCTGCGCGACTTGACGTAGCGAAGGACCTCTGCCTTGTGCTTCTGCGGCACCAAGCCGAACGCGAGAGGGAACATATTGCCGTGCAAAGACTCGTGGTCTGTGCCAACGCCGTCGCGATAGTGCCCTGTCTTGCGGTTGAAGAGAAGATTGTTGAACTGCTTGTATATGCGCCTTGCCTCTGCCTCATAGAAGAGTGCGTCTTCTTGCTTACCCAAAGCATCGGCTATTTGTGCCATCGTAGTCACAGCCCCGTAGTGGTAGGCGTTCACCACAGTGTTGAAGTCGCATAGCTCAAAGCCGTCGGCCTCGCCGCCACGTTCCTTCTCGTCGCCAACGGTCCCGCTCTGCGGCCAGTCCACTATGTCGCGTATGCTGTTACCATGATAGTTGATACTCTTATAAAACTCCCCGTCAGCCTTGCCTGTGCGGGTCGAGATAAGTCCGTTGTTCTCCTTCAAGGCAAGCATGGTCTTTGCTTTCAGTGTTTGATAATTGGTCTCAAGCGAACGGGCATCGCCGGTGTAGAGATAGTCGTTCCAGGCAATCAACGGCGAGAGTAGATTCCATTCGGTGGGCCAAGTGGGGTTCTTTAGGAGATGTTCACTGGTGCGCCGCGCCATGCTGTATTCGCGGTCGATGCAATAATGCCCCAACTGTCCGATGAGGGCATCTGCCTCGTAGGCTATGCGTTCCCTATCGCCATCCACATAGATGCCGAGGAAAGAGGTGGCCTTGATGCTGTATTTACACATCTCCCATACACGGCAGAGCACCGAGTCGGAGCAGGCAAAGCTCGAGGCATTGTCGTTGAAGGGATATGTCACGCTCCGGCGGAGCACATCCTCCCGGCTTATCTGATGCCTATAGCCGTCAACTTCGCAGTAGCGGAAGGGATAAACCTCCCCAGTGTAGGAGGGCATCAAGAGTGCTATCATGCCGCCATCGTTGGAACGGGTGGTATCGGTGTTGCGAGCATCGGGACGCAATTCAAGGTCGTAGGTATGCATGCCGGGACGCAATGCCAAGCGATATTCGGCATAGCGCACGGATGATATGCTCCCATGGGGCAGTTTGTATACCCGTCCATTGGATGCTTTCTCCCCAAGCCTGATGGTCACGGTGTCGTGCTCACACTCGGAATAGAGATTGAGACTGAGACCACCGAACGCAGCACGCTCAAAGGCTATAAACGTCCCCTCTGCACTAAACTTATCCACCCTTATGGGATGTTCGTCGGTCATCTCAAGGGGATACGACGCCGTGCTGCCGTCCATCACCTCCGCGGTGCGGAAACTCTTGGGAGCGGAATAGGCAGTCTCGTTGCCGTGGTTGTCGCGGGTCTTCACCGCCCAATAGTATGACTTGGAAGCCTTCAGAGCCGGACCTTCGTAGCTCACGGCAAAGGAGCGGTCAGACTCCACCACCCCACTGTCCCACACATCTGCCGCACCCTCGCGCAGCAGTTCCGCCTTGCTCGCCACAAGAATCCTATAGGCAGTCTGCTTCGTGTCCATTCTCTCGCTCTCCATCACCCATCCCAACATCGGGTGCGAGCTATGGATTAAGGCTGTTCTGCCGCGGAAGTCTGTGTCGCTATATTCCAATAAATCGGTTGTCAGATGTGATGGTGCTTGGGCTGAAACGCCTTGCAAGGCGCCAAGGCAAAGAAGGCCCAAGAGAAGAATAGTGTTTCGTGTTGTTTTCATGATATCGGTATTATCCGCACAAAAATAGAAACTTTTTGCTGTCCCCGTTGCCCTTGCCATTGGCGGGTCAAAACCATTCTGCTAACAGATTTGACCCCAATCTGCTAATAGATTTGGCAAAATCTGCTAGCAGAAGGGTTTTCCGGGTTAGATTTAACCAGCATTTAAACGTCCTTCAAACGGTATTAAAACGATGTTTGAATTCCGCCCGGCTTTTTGAACCCTCCATGCAGGCTGCATGGGTGTTGAAACTTTTTTTGAACCCTCCATGCAGGCTGCACGGGCGTTGAAATATTTTTTGAACCCTTCATGCAGACTGCACGGACGTTGAAACATTTTTTGAACTCTTCATGCAGGCTGCATGGGCGTTGAAACATTTTTTGAACCCTTCATGCAGGCTGCACGGGCGTTGAAACTTTTTTTGAACCGGCACTTTTGCCCGAAAGGGTAGGC
>CAVGKO010000274.1:0-6719 GCA_963629885.1 Anaerobutyricum sp. | reverse complement strand
TGGCAATACCAAGACCGTTGATGACACGCGGCATTTCACGGTAGCCCGTATACTTACGCATACCCGGCTTGGACACACGGATTAGCTTCTTGATTGCGTTCACCTTAGTCTGCGGGTTGTACTTGAGGGCTACTTTGATGGTGCCTTGCACGCCATCGTCCTCAAATTTGTAGTTGAGAATGTAACCTTGGTCGAAGAGGATCTTAGTGATGTCTTTCTTCAAGTTCGACGCGGGCACTTCCACCACACGGTGCTTCGCCATAATGGCATTGCGCAACCGCGTCAAATAGTCTGCTATAGGATCAGTCATAAAATGATTTTAATTAATCGGGAGAGCCCCGACAATATTAAAGTGATTTCTTCGTGTTTTACCAGCTTGCCTTCTTAACACCCGGAATGAGACCATTGGATGCCATCTCACGGAACTGGATACGGGAAAGACCGAAAAGGCGAATGTAGCCCTTGGGACGCCCCGTCACCTTGCAACGATTGTGAAGACGGATGGGGTTTGCATTGCGAGGAATCTCCTGAAGCTTGCGAGCGGCCTCGTAAGCCTCCACTGGGTCACTGGACTTCTTCACGATTTCCTTCAAGGCAGCACGCTTGGCAGCGTACTTGGCCACCATCTTGGCACGCTTAACCTCGCGTGCCTTCATTGACTCTTTTGCCATATCAGAGATTTAATTTTTTTCGTTTTTGAACGGAAGTCCGAACTCCTTGAGCAGCGCATAACCCTCCTCATCAGTTGCAGCGGAGGTAACAAACGTGATGTTCATACCCAGGATACGGTCAATCGCGTCAATGTTAATCTCCGGGAAGATAATCTGCTCCTGAATACCGAGCGTGTAGTTTCCACGGCCGTCGAACTTGCTCTCAATGCCCTTGAAGTCACGAATACGGGGAAGAGCCACGCGAACCAGCTTCTCAAGGAACTCATACATACGTTCACGGCGCAGCGTTACCATTACGCCGATAGGCATCTTCTTACGAAGCTTAAAGTTTGCCACATCCTTCTTGGAAACAGTGGCAACAGCTTTCTGCCCCGTGATGGCGGTAATCTCGTTTACGGCAACATCAATAATCTTCTTGTCCGCTGTAGCAATACCCAAGCCCTGATTGATGACAATCTTCTTGAGCACGGGAATCTGCATCGAGGAAGAATAGTTGAACTGCTTCATCAGAGCCGGAGCAATACGCTCCGCGTACTCCTTCTTAAGTTGTGCTGTATTACTCATTACTTGATTTCCTCCCCAGATTTTTTAGCGTAACGAACCAGCTTGCCCTCTTCGTTGCGGCGTCGGCCGATGCGAGTCGGCTTACCGCTCTTGGGGTCAAGCACGTTAAGGTTAGAGATGTGAATGGGAGCCTCCATCTTCACGATGCCACCCTGCGGGTTCTGCGCACTGGGCTTCTGGCTCTTGGACACCATATTGAGACCCTCTACGATGGCACGCTGCTTCTCAACGAAGACTTTGGTGACCTTGCCGGTCTTTCCCTTGTCCTTACCAGCGTTCACATAGACGGTGTCACCTTTCTTTATGTGTAACTTGCTCATTTTTCTTTTACGAATCTTGATTAAAGAACCTCAGGCGCCAGGGAAACAACCTTCATATTAACCGCACGAAGTTCGCGGGCAACGGGACCGAAGATACGGCTGCCACGCAGCTCTCCTGCATTGTTCAGCAGCACGCAAGCATTGTCATCAAAGCGGATGTAGGAGCCGTCCGCACGACGTATTTCCTTCTTCGTACGCACGATCAAAGCCTTTGATACGGCACCTTTCTTTATTTCACTGGACGGGATGACGTTCTTCACAGCAACGACAATCACGTCACCGACAGAAGCGTAACGGCGTTTTGTACCGCCAAGCACACGGATGCAGAGAGCCTCGCGCGCGCCGCTGTTGTCGGCTACAACCAATCTGGATTCTGCTTGTATCATAGTTTATTTAGCTCTTTCTACTATTTCGACAACTCTCCAGCGCTTCGTTTTGCTGAGGGGGCGGGTCTCCATGATGAGAACGGTGTCACCGATGTTGCAGTCGTTTTTCTCGTCATGAACATGGTACTTCTTCGTCTTGGAAACGAACTTGCCGTATATCGGGTGCTTCTCCTTGAACTTGGCAGCCACAACGATGGTTTTATCCATCTTGTTGCTAACCACGACACCCTGTCTTGTCTTTCTTAAGTTTCTCTCTTCCATCTGAACCTCGGGTTATTTATTCAGTTCATATTCGCGCAACACGGTCTTCATACGGGCAATCGTATGACGCGCCTCCTTTATCTGAGCAGTGTTTGCCAAAGGAGCGACGCTGTGCGTCAGCTTCATCTGGTTGTACTTTGCCACCTCGTCAGCGATGCGCTGAGGCAACTCCGCTGCGGGAATTTGACGGATTTCTGCTATTTTCATTGTCATGCGTTTTTGTCGTAATCGTGCCGAACAATAAACTTAGTCGTCACGGGCAGCTTCTGAGCGGCGAGGCGGAGAGCCTCCTTTGCCACATCGAAAGGCACGCCTTCAATCTCGAAAATGATACGACCCGGAGTGATGGGGAACACATAACCCACGGGGTCACCCTTACCCTTACCCATTCGGACATCAGCAGGCTTCTTTGTGATGGGCTTATCCGGGAAAATGCGAATCCAGCTCTGACCCTCACGCTGCATATAACGCGTCATCGCGATACGTGCAGCCTCAATCTGACGACCGGTGAGCCAGTGCGTGTCAAGGCTCTTTATGCCAAAGCTACCGAAAGCAAGCTGGTTGCCGCGCTGCGCGTTACCCTTGCAACGGCCTTTCTGCGGTCTTCTGTATTTTGTTCTTTTCGGTTGTAACATGATACTCTAACTGAAAAACTTTTAGCGGTTGTTGTTTCTCTTACTGCGGAACTTGCGGCCACCGCCGAAATTACCGTTACCGCGAACGTCCTTCTCCTGCGTGAAGTTGGGCGCGAGGTCGCGCTTGCCGTAAACCTCACCACGGCAAATCCACACCTTGATGCCAAGGATACCCACCTTGGTGAGTGCCTCGCACTGGCAGTAGTCAATGTCCGCGCGGAAAGTGTGCAGCGGAGTGCGACCCTCCTTGAACATCTCCTTGCGTGCCATCTCGGCACCGTTGAGTCGTCCGCAAACCTGAATCTTGATACCCTCGGCACCCATACGCATAGCGTTTGCGATTGCCATCTTCACAGCACGGCGGTAAGCAATCTTACCCTCAAGCTGGCGTGCGATGCTCTTGCCGACGATGGTAGCGTCAATATCAGGCTTCTTCACTTCAAACACATTCACCTGAATGTCCTTGTCGGTGAGTTTCTTCAGTTCTTCCTTCAACTTGTCAACATCCTGTCCGCCCTTACCTATGATGATACCAGGACGCGAGGTGCAGATAGTGATGGTGATGCGCTTCGGCGTGCGCTCTATCACGATGCGGGACACGCTAGCCTTCGCGAGGCGTGCATCAAGGTACTTGCGAATTTTGCTGTCTTCAAGGATAGTGTCCCCGAAGTCGTTGCCGCCGTACCAATTAGAATCCCAACCACGAATAATGCCAAGTCGGTTGCTTATCGGATTTACTTTCTGTCCCATGTCAATTAGTCGTTTGTTTTAGTTCCCACGAAGATGGTGACGTGGTTTGAACGTTTGCGGATTCTGTAACCTCTGCCCTGGGGTGCGGGACGCATACGCTTGAGCGTAACGCCCTCATCCACGAAGATGCGGGTGATGTACAGTTCGCCATCCTCAGCCTTACGGTCGTTTTTCTGCTCCCAGTTCGCGATAGCGGAACGGAGTAGCTTCTCAACGTCCACGGAAGCCGCCTTCTTTGAGAACTTAAGCGTACCAAGTGCCCGGTTCACCTCCATGCCGCGCACCATGTCAACAACATAGCGCATTTTGCGGGGGGAAGAGGGAACATTGCGTAACTTGGCGAAATACTCGGTCTTCAGGGCCTCTTTCCTTTTTTCAGCCGCTAATCTTTTTCTTGCTCCCATTATTTTGTTAGTCTTTTTGTTTCAGGGTAAAACGTTCCCGCTTACTTCTTCTTGTTACCTGCGTGACCGCCGAACTTGCGCGTGGGCGCAAACTCGCCCAGCTTGTGGCCTACCATATTCTCGGTAACGTAAACGGGAATGAATTTGTTTCCGTTGTGAACCGCAATGGTGTGGCCTACGAAATCAGGCGAAATCATCGAGGCTCTGGACCACGTCTTCACAACGCTTTTCTTGCCACTTTCGTTCATGGCGAGCACCTTCTTCTCGAGGGAGACTGCGATATACGGGCCTTTTTTAAGAGAACGACTCATAGAATCTTAGTTTTAGTGCTTGTTACTTT
Source organism: Anaerobutyricum sp. (assembly GCA_963629885.1). Lineage (GTDB taxonomy): Bacteria > Bacteroidota > Bacteroidia > Bacteroidales > Tannerellaceae > Parabacteroides. The sequence goes on along the minus strand of CAVGKO010000274.1, from coordinate 2,388 downwards.
TTACGTCTTTCAATGATGTACTTGCTCGACTGCTTCTTCGGGCTTCTTGTCTTCAAGCCCTTAGCATACAAGCCGGTGCGCGAACGCGGGTGACCACCGCTCTGGCGTCCCTCGCCACCACCCATCGGGTGATCGACAGGGTTCATCACGACACCGCGGTTGTGCGGGCGGCGCCCCATCCAGCGTGAGCGTCCCGCCTTACCCGAGGATTCGAGGGCGTGGTCGGAATTGCCGACACTGCCGATGGTAGCCTTACAAGCACTAAGTATCTGACGAGTCTCTCCCGAGGGCAGTTTGATGACGCAGTACTTGCCCTCACGGGAAGTAAGCTGCGCGAAGTTGCCGGCCGAACGAACGAGGAGCGCGCCCTGACCCGGACGAAGCTCGATGTTGTGAATCACCGTACCCACGGGAATGTTCTGCAAGGGGAGCGCGTTGCCCACTTCGGGAGCGGCATCGGCACCGGACATCAGTTTGTCCCCCACTTTGAGTCCGTTAGGAGCAATAATGTAACGTTTTTCACCGTCAACGTAGAAGAGCAATGCAATACGAGCCGAACGGTTCGGATCGTACTCAATGGTCTTCACTACTGCGGGAACACCGTCTTTCTCACGCTTAAAGTCAATGAAACGCAGCTTTCTCTTGTGACCGCCACCGCGATAACGCACCGTCATCTTACCGGTGTTGTTGCGACCACCCGTGGAGCGCTTGCCATAAACGAGAGATTTCTCTGGTACGGATGCAGTAATTTCTTCGAACGTACCAATAATCTTGTGTCTCTGCCCCGGTGTTGTGGGCTTGAATTTACGTACTGCCATTATTCCTGTTAGATATTGCTATAAAAGTCAATGGTATCGCCCTCTTTAAGGGTGACTACCGCCTTTTTGAAAGCGTTGGTGCGTCCGCGCAGGAGGCCAGACTTCGTGTAGCGGCTCTTTGCCTTGCCCGCATACCTCATGGTGTTCACGGCGACAACGCTCACGTTATACAAAGCCTCTACCTCCGCCTTTATCTGCAGCTTGTTGGCCGTCGGGCGCACGATGAAGCCGTACTTGTTTTCCTTATCCGTGATACGCGTCATCTTCTCGGTAATCACGGGCTTGATTATGAATGCCATCTGCGTTTTCCGTTTACTTCGTTAAAACTGACTCTATCTGGCCGAGGGCGCTCTCCGTAACAACCATCACGCTGGCGTCAAGGATGCCGTACGTGTGAATGTCGGAAGCGATGGCGAGCTTTGCTTTTTTGAGGTTGCGGCTGGAAAGGTACACATTCTTGTCGGCGCCAGCCAGCACGAAGAGCGTCTTCTTGTCAGCCACCTTGAGGTTGTTGGTCACCTCAATGAAAGCCTTTGTCTTCGGCGCATCAAATGTGAAGTCCTCGACAACCATCAGTGCGTTCTCCTGAACCTTGTAGCTCAGCGCGCTGCGACGGGCAAGAGCCTTAACCTTCTTGTTGAGTTTGAAGCTGTAATCGCGGGGCTTCGGACCAAACACACGGGCACCACCCACGAGTACGGGCGAATTGATATCACCGCGACGTGCACCGCCGCCGCCCTTCTGACGACCCAGCTTGCGAGTGGAACCGCTCATCTCGCTTCTTTCTTTGGACTTGGCAGTACCCTGACGCTGTGCGGCGAGGTAGCGCTTCACATCAAGGTAGATGGCGTGATCATTGGGCTCAATGCCGAAAACACTGTCGTTAAGCGTAACCTTACGACCGGTATCCTCACCTTTTATATTGAATACACTTACTTCCATTGCTTACTTCTCGACAATTACGATTGAACCTTTGCAACCCGGCACCGAACCCTTTATCACAAGGATGTTGTGCTCGGGGATAACCTTCAGCACCTTCAAGTTCTGCGTGGTGACGCGGGCGTTGCCCATCTGTCCAGCCATGCGCATACCCTTGAACACTTTTGCGGGGTATGAGCAGGCACCAATTGAACCCGGCTTGCGCAGACGGTCATCCTGCCCGTGCGTACTCTGACCCACACCGCCGAAGCCGTGGCGCTTCACAACGCCCTGGAAACCCTTACCCTTGGAAGTGCCCACGACGTCAACGAAGCTAACGCCATTGAACAGCTCCACCGTAAGCGTATCACCCAAGTTCAGCTCTGTGTCGAAGCCCGAGAACTCGGCAAGATGGCGTTTCGGCGTAGTGCCGGCCTTCTTGAAATGACCCATCAAGGGAGCGGTCGTGTTCTTTTCCTTAGCCTCCTGGAAACCAAGCTGTACGGCCTCATAACCATCTTTCTCGACGGTCTTGATCTGAGTAACCACGCAGGGACCGACCTCGATGACAGTGCATGGCACATTCTTGCCCTCGGCACTGAAAACGGATGTCATTCCGATTTTCTTTCCTAATAATCCTGGCATTTCAGTT
>CAVGKO010000273.1:0-2001 GCA_963629885.1 Anaerobutyricum sp. | reverse complement strand
TTATCATGATTGTCTGATTGTTCTATTATCAACTTGCATATTCCTGAGGTTATTCCGAATGCAAGAGCGAGTGATTGTTGGGCATTGAAGCCATCGCATATAATGTCGATGGCTTTATCCAATGCCTCTTTTTCTTTGTCGTTCATGATTTACTTCTTTATTATGTTCATTCACTAAAAACCTAACAAGAGCAGTACAAGTAACTCCTCTACGGTCACAATCGTATATCTTATCTGGTTCACAATATTTTCTACAGAACTGATAAGAGAGGTCTTTTAATACTTCCAATACAGCCTTGGATGTGTAGCCTGTCTTGATGGCTACCGTTAATGCTAATTCTTGTTTTGTCATGTCATTTGTTGTTTTTAAAAGGCGGACGATAGGCGTTTCACAACGCCTCCTCGCCCTAGGTAAATTAAACAAGCAAACTGCTTAGAGGCTTTGAGTAGCCTCAGCGTACAAGTTATCTTTATCATCCGTCACCCTCCGGAACTCCACTCTCCGGGCAAAGGCTGACTTAAAACTCTTACCGAAATCAATCGCCACGCCGGCATTGAGGTCGCTCATCGTGAGGTCGCTCGCCATAAGAGGGCGGTATACGTCAACGTCCTCCCCGGCATCCTTCCTGCGTTGGAGTTTGTCTTGCAAATCGCTCTCGGAAAGCGAACCGCTGACCGTTGCCTTTACCGTCATGCCTCCGGGGGACATTCTCACCTTGGCTCCCATACTCAGCAGCAAAGGCAGTTTCTTTTCCATCTGCATCATCACGGCAGCCACGTCAGCCGCTCCAACCGTCGAATCCTGCGAGAGGTATTCGCAAAACTCCTCAAAGCTCACACTCCGGAAATCCACGATTTGAGCACTCGCTATCTTTCGTTTGGTGATGAAGTTCTGGAGGATTCTAACTTTTACTTTGATTGCCATAGTTGATAGTTTATTAATCTGTTAATAGCTTTGGTCAATTCTATTAATAGCTTTGACTGATTCTATTAATAGCTTTCAAATCCGTTTTCAGTACGCGGTATGGCGTGCCGTTAATCTCTCTTATCTCATATTCGTTCCATTGCCTTTCGCCTTTGGTTACCAAGCAGCTCACTTCGTCATATGTGTACACCCTCAGCCTTTGGTCGTAACCGAGCACATCGGCAATATTGAGCTCCTTATACCGGAAAGTGTCGATGACGTTGTTCACGGCATCTTTAAGCCTTTCCTCCGTGAAGCCATGGTCGATGAACCTCTCTGCGAGCAGGTTGAAGAACCCTGCCTCCATCTTAGGGAATGCCGTTTGAAGCCTTTTGACGGCAACGGCAATGTTTCCGGGGGATGCCGGAGCGCCCCTATAGAGGCTAATACTGCTCTCCCCTTTGCTCCCTTGCAAGACGACCTCTTGCGATGCCTTCTGCAACATTGCGGAGGAGGTCCTCATCAGATTTTGGGCTACTTGGCCTACTGTTGTTGTCATTGTTGTCATAATTGCCTGATAATACTTTTTCGAAATTGGTTGGTTTGATTAGCCAGTCAAAAGTGGCATGCCATCCCCGGCGGTTCTGGCCCTTAAGGAAATCGCTCTTGTATGCTTTTCGGAACACCTCAGCAATGGCATCTTTGCCCATTTCGCGCGCGCGCGCCGCCAGTTGTCCCCGCCTTATAGCGGATATCGGCATTCTTATACGGCCAAACACGCCATGTGTCTCAGTATTGAAAAACTCTACAAGCTTATCGTAGTCGAGGCTCCCGGGGTGGGAATGCTCTGCATTTCCACTTGGAAGAACTTCTTTAGAAGTTCCTAAATTATTAATATCACTATCAGGTATATTAATATAACTACTCTTAGTATTATAACTACGCGTACATATATTTGCGTCCGCGCTGCGTCCATTTTTTTGGACTTTTCTTTGGGGTGCGTCCATTGCTGCGTCCAAAGGTGCGTCCATACCCTCCGATAAATCTCTGATATTACATAGCTTAGGTGCGTCCATTACTGCGTCCATTACTGCGTCC
>CAVGKO010000272.1:0-2025 GCA_963629885.1 Anaerobutyricum sp. | reverse complement strand
ATTCCAGAAGAACGACTGGCAGACCGAGTTCACCTGGATCGTCAAGGTATCCAACCCTCACAGAGGCAAGTCTTACTATCTTTCAGGAACCGACATCACTGAAATTACGGAGCTCAACTACAACATCTATGACTATGAGCTAAGGGTTCATCCTACTCAAAGCTCAACAATACGTCTTCCGGAGCCTAACCGCAGCAATGCCAAGTATCTCATGTATTGCTCGGACGAAAATGTACAGAACCTCATCGCAAGTCAGTTCCCAACCACTTGGATGAACGAGTTTACATACTACGCTCTGAACGATGACTATTCATACTGGGGAGCAAGGGCTATGTTCGACAAGGTTAAGATAGCAGTCCTGGGCTACACCTCGATATTGAAACAGAAGGGCTACAACGGGAAATACACCTTCACTCTCAGTAAGCTCAATGGCGAAGAGATGTCAAGCTTCACCATCGACAACAGCGACTCCGCAGAGTAGGCGAAAGCCCAAAGAATATAGAAATGGCCTTGGAAGGGCATACAAGCCGACATAGATGACACCCAACGCACTTCTTGGCGTTAAGGCGAGGCCGTCTGTATCTTGGATTTAGCTAACGGCAATTTTAGCAAAGAATAGCTGAAAAAAAACCGGCTATCCATCTCGGACGGCCGGTCTAAACACTTCAAAAAAATTAAAAAAATCGGAGTTTATCTCATTTACCAAAACGTTTACCCAGCTTATCTATCATATCGCGCGTCATAGTATCCAAATCGTATGTCGGCTTCCAATCCCACTCCTCGCGGGCACAAGTGTCGTCCAATGAATTGGGCCACGATTCGGCTATGGCCTGGCGCAACGGGTCTACCTTATATTCCATCTCAAAATCGGGGATATACTTCTTGATGTTGCCGTATATAATCTCCGGGTCAAAGCTCATGGAAGCGATATTAAACGAGTTGCGGTGAACCAATCTGCTTGGGTCTGCCTCCATAATCTGGATGGCTGCATGCAGGGCGTCGGGCATATACATCATATCCATAAACGTGCCGGCAGCGATGGGGCACGAGAACTTCTCACCCTTCACGGCAGAGTAATAGATATCCACGGCATAATCCGTCGTTCCCCCACCCGGAGGAGTGACGTAGGATATCAATCCCGGGAAACGTACCGAGCGCGTATCCACACCAAATCGGATATTATAATAGTCGCTCAACAACTCACCCGACACCTTGGTTACTCCATACATGGTGCGTGGGTTGCGTATCGTGTCTTGCGGGGTCTTGTCTTTGGGGGTGTTGTTGCCAAACACACCGATGGAACTCGGGGTAAACACGGCACAGTTCATCTCGCGTGCCACTTCCAAAACATTGAACAGTCCACCCATACCAATCTTCCATGCCAACTGGGGCTTTGCCTCGGCTACGGCAGAGAGCAAGGCTGCGAGGTTGTAGATAGTGTCAATCTTATACTTCGACACTGCCTCAACTATCTGATGTTCGTTGGTTATGTCTACCAATGCCGACGGTCCGGACTCCAAAAGCTCGCCTTTGGGCTCTGCGCCGGGAATATAACCAGCCACAATGTTGCCCGAGTAGCGTTTCCTTAGCTCCATCGTCAACTCCGAACCAATCTGCCCGGTGGAACCGATAATTAATACGTTTTTCATTGCGTTTGTGTTGTGTTTTTCTAAAAATCTCCGTGCAAAGGTATCCAGAATTACATTCCGACGTACGATTTTCACTGGGCTTTTCATGCGTTATTCGGAAAAAAGAATGACCTTTGCTGCATATAGATGATTAAACAAACGAAATTATGTACGGTAAACTGAAAGATTTCCTCACAAAGGAACTGGCTGACATCAAAGCAGCCGGATTGTACAAAGACGAGCGCATAATCACTACGCCCCAAAGAGCCGACATCAAGGTAAATGCCGGAAGCGATGTTCTGAATTTCTGTGCCAACAACTACCTCGGCTTGGCAGACAACAGTCGCCTTATCAAAGCAGCCAAAGAAGCAATGGATACCCACGGATACGGTATGTC
>CAVGKO010000271.1:0-2032 GCA_963629885.1 Anaerobutyricum sp. | reverse complement strand
GATATTAGCTTCCCCGGAGGAGGCGTTTTCTCCGGAGATAGTGGGGTATAAAAAGTTGGAGGACGGAGATTCGTTGACCCTTCATGTTTTCAGACCCCGGGAGATGAGTCTTGGAGAGCAACGCCCGGCAATTGTATACTTCTTTGGAGGCGGGTGGAAGCTGGGTACTCCGATTCAGTTCTATCGCGAATGTGCTTATTATGCCTCCAAGGGTATGGTTGCCGTATCGGTTGACTATAGGATAGAGTATCTGCATCATTCCACCCCGTTTGAGAGTTTTGAGGATGCCAAAGATGCCGTGCGCTGGTTGCGCAGTCATGCCTCGGACTATGGAATTAATCCGGATAAGATAGCTGTGGCCGGTGGTTCTGCCGGAGGCCATTTGGCTGCCGCGCTTGGGACGGTTGGAAGTGAAGATGCCTCTTCCAACTGTTATAGGCCGAATCTTTCTATATTATATTATCCGGTTGTGGATATGCTCTCGCGGAATTTTGGCTTCAGTGAAACCCCCGAAAACTTTAAACAAATCTCACCTCTTCATAATGTGTCGAAAGCAACCCCTCCGACACTTATACTGCTTGGCTCCAAAGATTCTATTGTGTCGGTTGAGACGATAGAGGCCTATCGGGATAAACTTTTACAGAATGGTGTGGATTGTGAGTTGTATCTTTTCGAAGGTGCCGGGCATCCGATATTTTTCTATAGGAAGCCACTTACGGAAGATTATTATAAGGTCCGGAAGTTGACTGACGACTTTCTGAGAAGGAATGGATATGTGGCATAACCAGCAGGGAGGGGTTGAACTTCTTCGGCTTAAATATCTTAGTTTTATAATTACACAAACATCTTGTCAAAGCACGCCGCCTTGATTTGCTTTAGCTTCTCAAGGCGTTGGGCGTGGAGGGTGATTTGACGGTCAAGAGAAGTGGAGAAAGAGCTCATTGAAACGTTCCATCAGTTCGGCATATTCTGCCTTGTATCTTTCGAGACGTTCCAAGTCTTTGTCAGTCGGATGGAGTATTCTGCTGATGTCCATATTATTTCTCAAATCATTGAGCTTAACTCGGAGTGCAAGCTTGTTCTGCTTTATATTTTGAATATAAGCAGTTCTATTGTCAGCATTATGGTGGTTTAAGGTGTGGAGTGCAGCCTTTATCTCCTTCCAATCTTCATCTGATGGGTACAAAATGGTTCCATTGGGATAGGGCATGATGTCAAACTCGTCCATCCAATCTTCCAACTTACTGCTTGCCATAGCATCAAGTTTCGTACGTACAGCCTCCACCACTTCATCCACACTATAAGGTGTGTCTTCGGCTGCATCGTGCAGGAAACCGACAGTTTTTTCTTTCCAGTTATGTCCATAGCTACCTACGGCAAGCAGGTGTGAGGTGAAATAGTCATTACCACCCTTGTCCTTCTGCCCTTTATGCAGTTCCCTTGCCACAAATGCAGCAGCAATAGCTACGGGAGTCCAGTAGCCCAAGTGTTCTTCCAAATCTTCCATGCGCTCACGTCCTTTTTGGGGGTTGAAGCTGGAGATATAAGTCAGATAATCCCTATAGAGCATTTCCGTTTCGTCACCGGCTTCCATAAAATCAAATAAGCTATCCATATAGCCGTCCATGTAGTCTATATCCCGTTCGCCAAGTGCTTTGAAGCCAGCCAACATGGTTTTGCATTGCTTTAGACATGCCTTTTGACCTTCCGCCACAGTCTTAAATATTTCCGAAAGTTGGTCGAAATCTTTCATTCCTTATTGGTTTTATGCATTTTATAATATAGTTCTTGCCCCTTGCCTGTAAGCAAATACTTTTGGTGTGGACGACGTGGGGACTCAGGGTAAAGCATTCGGATAAATCCATCTGCAATTGCAGGATTGAGTGTGTATTCAAGGAAATTCTTTCTGTCTTTCAATCCTATCAACTCCATCATTTTCCTTCCATATGCCAGACCCCTTAAGCTCCATAATTCCCGGATGTCCATATTCTGTTAGCTAGTTGTTGTTTGTTTATGCCATTTACTGTATTTG
>CAVGKO010000270.1:0-2033 GCA_963629885.1 Anaerobutyricum sp. | reverse complement strand
CTTTCAGACGTCCAATCAACGGATAGCCGGGGTTGGCAGTCCTATTATAATCGTCCAGCATCCGAAGACCATGGTCGGGGCGGAAAGGCATTCTTGTGTCTCTACGTCCAACCGCCTTGCGTCTAATCTGTTCTTTCAGCAGTATCTTCACTACAGAAAACATGTCAACGCTCCCTCTCAAATGCCCCGATTCACAAAAGCCATGGTCGGGCAAGACAGATGTGTTTCTTAAGTGTACAAAATGGATACGGGAAGCAAATTCTTCAGCCATTAATATCAAATCATTGTCCGGATGTGTAGACAACGAACCGGTGCAGAAGGTAAGGCCGTTTGCAATGGATTTACACTGACTGAATATCCACCTGAAATCTTCAATAGTACCGGCTATTCTTGGCAACCCAAGCAAAGGAAAAGGTGGGTCGTCGGGATGAATACAGAGATTTACCCCCGCCTCCTCTGCAACGGGAACAACATCGTTCAAAAACCGCAAAAGGTTTTGTCGCAACTCGTCTTTCCCTATCCGGTCATAGGTTTTTAAATAACTAAGAAATTGATGTTTGTAATCGCCACCTTCACCTACTACTCCGTGGATAAAGGCTTGCGTTACAATAATGATGTTGTGAGCCAACTCTTCTTGCTCTTCGGGGGTCATTCGGGAGATTATCCTTTCGGCTTTCTCCAAAATATCCGGCGAATAGCTATCGATGGCACCTTCTCGTTTCAGTATATACACATCGAAGGCGGCGAAAGTAGGATAGTCGAACAGCATTGACTCAGCACCGCTTGGGTTCTTATAATGAAGGTCTGTCCGCGCCCAATCAAGCACCGGCATAAAATTGTAGCATACAGTATCTATGCCACAAGCACCCAAATTACGCAAAGATTGGCGGTAGTTGTCAATCAATCTATCTCGGTCTGCGGAGCAAATCTTTATCCCTTCCGAAACAGGCAGGCTTTCCACTACGCTCCACCTCATGCCGTAGCTTTCTATATCGCGCTTAACAGATAGAATATCCTCCACCTGCCATACCTCGCCGGCAGGAATATGGTGGAGAGAGGTAACAACTCCCTCCACCCCCATTTGTTTCAAATCGGCAAGGCTTACGGCATCATTCTTGCCAAACCAACGCCAAGTTTTCTCCAATGCCATAATCAGACACCGCTAAAGGAACTAAATCCGCCATCCACAGGAATAATTGCTCCCGTAATGAAACTAGCGTATTCAGAACAAAGAAAATGAACCATTCCGTTCAGTTCCTTGATGTCCCCAAATCGTCTCATAGGTGTCCGAGCCAATACCTTCTTGCTTCGTTCAGTATACGTGCCATCGGGATTTATCAGCAATGCACGGTTCTGGTCTCCGATAAAGAACCCGGGAGCCAACGCATTCACACGGATTTTCTCACCAAACTTCAGTGCCATCTCCGTTGCCAACCATTTTGTGAAGATGCTCACACCACTTTTGGCCACGGAATAACCCGGCACGCGTGTTATTGCTGAGTAAGTTGCCATCGACGAAATATTTATTATGCTTCCGATACCCTTTTCTGCCATCGCCTTTCCAAAGACAAGACAAGGATAAACGGTTCCGTTCATATTCAGGTCGGTCACACGGTTGAAATCTTCGACCTTCATATCAAACACGGTTTGGTCTTCCCTCAAGGTTGCACCGGGCAGGTTACCACCGGCAGTGTTTATTAGTATATCAACGCTTCCCCACTTCTCAAGCACCTTTTCGCGGGCAGCCTCAAGACTTTGCACGTCCAACACATTACATTGGATACCAATCACCTCTCCTAAGGGTTGCAATTCTTTGATGCGTTTGTCGAGCTGTTCCTCTCGAATATCCAAGATAGCAACCTTAACACCATTCTCCACCAAGCTACGAGAGATGCTACCACCTAAAACGCCGCCGCCACCGGTTAGGACAGCAACTTTACCTTTTAAATCAAGTTCCATACGTCTTACTCCTTTTTATATTGTTCAAACAAACGTGCAATACCGGCTTCTTCAGCATTCCCGGCATGAACAAG
>CAVGKO010000269.1:0-2043 GCA_963629885.1 Anaerobutyricum sp. | reverse complement strand
CGCCATAGATGTTCTGCTGTATGATATGTCGCTTGATGGCAGCCGCGTTGCTGAAGTCCTCTATGGCGCCACGGCAGAGGAAGAGTTCCTTCAAGAGGCCCATGGGGAAAGCCCCCGAGCCAATGGCGGGGTCGCATATCTTCACCTCCTTGAGACTGAGGTCCACCTTTGCGGCAAGGTCGGAGTCGGCGCCGCCCAACACTCCTACGTCGTATGTCTTCACAAAAGTATCGATGGCCTTTTGATTGGCTTCGTCATTCTCACCGGTGCAGAGATAAGCCGTGAGGCTCTGTCGGCACATGTAGCGCACAATCTCCTTGGGGGTATAGAAGGCCCCCTTGTCTTTGTTGTCCTCCAAAAGATTCTCGAAGATACGTCCCAACATCTCCGGGTCTACACCCACCTGAGCATCGTCGGGGTCGTTCTCGTCGATGGTGAAGTTATACTGATAGAGAAAGTCGAGAAGCTCGTGGAAGAACACCTCGGGGAACTGCGTCGGTATCTCGTCGAGGCTGTCGCGCTCAAAGAGTCCTCCATTGAGGTAGGGCACCTTCACGATGCTGCCGTGGGTTAATGCCACGTGGGTGTCGAAGAGGTGATGGTCGGATGAGCGGTCGGTGTCAATCGCGGTGAACAACGGCTCGAGCACCGTGTCGAGAAAGTCCTCCTTCTGCTCCTTTGAGGCGCACTCATAGAGGTGGAGCATAAACTGCTGGTCACCCTCGCCCCACTCCTTATCCTCGGGCACCCCCATCCATCCCTTCTTCTGAAGGAAATGGAGGAAGACGATGCGGCCAAGGAGCTTCTTCACGTAGTCGCGCACCCGCTTGTCGTCTCTCCCGAAGTCGTCATACATCTGGGCGTGCGGCTCGCAGGTTGTCTTCTCCTCCCACTTGCCGGCAGTCTTCACAAAGCGCTTGCCGGTAACATACTCCACAAACCTTTCGTAGTGCTGCTTGTACTTGCCAAAGAACTCCTCGCTGAGAGCCTCCACATCGAAGGCAGCCTTGATGTCGCTGAGCTCTATGTTACCGGCCTTATGCATCAGCTTCGAGAAGTTGTCTGCCACGGTGCGGCAGCTCTGGCCCGGCCCCAGCATGAAGGTGTAGCGCTTGCTGTCGGTCATCTCCTTGTTGCCCTCCTTGCTACAGAACGTAAAGCGCCAGTCCCAACGGTTGTTGTCCTTATAGTGGAATATCATGAAGGCACTGGAGTAGGTATCCATCACGCGGCGGATAATCTGCTGTATGCCCACGCGGTTTCGCGCAAGAAGGGTGTGACTCCCCACGGTGATGTCGAAGATGGAGATGGGGTTGAAGGCAATATCTATCGTGCCCACACTAAGCAAGGAGCAGATGCCCGTAGCCTCAGCCACCGTCTTCAGCTCGGGGTACGCCTCCAGCAGCTCCTGGTCGTAGGCATCCGTGAAACTCTCCTCTCCGAAGACGGGGAAGATAACATTACTGAGGAACGACTGCTGCCCCTGATACTCCTTCTGAAAGTATTCCTTTAGTGCTATCTCTTTTTGTAAGTATTCTTGTAGTACTCTCATAGTCGGTTTGATGTTATTTCGTCTTTATTTGCTCAGGGCCATGTAGACCTCCGCCTTGCCGTGGCGCGCCTGAATGTTTGCTACTATCTTCTGTATCTCTCGGTTCAATATCTCGTCCACATCCTCCTGCCCCATCTCAAAGAGCGAGAGCCCACCTTTATTCTTCTTCTCGTCGAGGGCTATGATTTTGTTGATGATATCGATGTTGCCACTGTTGACAAAGCGGAAGGCATCGGCAAGCGTGTCTTTCGACGTCTTGGAGAGCGTAAGGTTGTTCACCATGCCACGTATTATCTCTTTTGCCCGTGTGGCCTTCTCGGAGTTGCGAGTGTGGATATTAATGCGCACGAGGGCTTGGTTGACGGCAAGCAATGCCTTGGCCTTGCGCGCCTCCCAATCTTCGGGGAGAGCCGTGGCGGGGACCTCCGGCTCGGTGCGAAACTCCCGATACATATCCGTGCCCGAAAGGATGGTGGCACAAAGCTCGTGGT
>CAVGKO010000268.1:0-2065 GCA_963629885.1 Anaerobutyricum sp. | reverse complement strand
GACCAATACCATCCAATAGACGGGAACGTAGAGGGTGATGCCCCAAAGACCCATTACTGCGTTGTAGTTTGTTTTCCACAGGCGGTACTCCCGGATGGAGGCAAAGATGAGGGCAAGGAGCACGTATATCGCCTGCTTTATCTGATAGTAGACGAAGAAGAGCACGAGGTAGCAGGCAACCACAAAGAGTACGTCCACGAGGTTGCGGTAGACAATCATGCCTTCTGCGCGGGTATAGGCAAAGACGGCGATGCCGCAGAGAAGGAAGGCCTGGAAGAGGAGGTAGTTGCGATAGAAGAAGGAGTGTTTGCCGGGCTGTGGGTCGAATAGGTTATGTCGTTCGCGAACGTAGCGCACATCCTTCAGCATCCTGAAGAAGTGCAGCAGGTTGGAGCGAAACACGATGGCGAAGATGGTGAAGACCGTCACCAACAATAAGAACACGGCATCATCCATCGGCTGGTTGAGCCATATACGAATGCCGGTGTATCCTTCTATCGCATCCATTTCGGGTCTTCCTTGCTGCTCAGAGGGTTTAGAGTGTTTCCTTTATTATCTCGCCCACGGTGGGGTGGGGGAAGGTTATGGCCTTCAGCTCATCGGCCTTCATGCCCTTCTCAATGGCTATGCCGGCGATGACGATAAGTTCGGAGGCGGGGTTACCCAGCATATGTGCTCCGAGGATGGTCCCGTCCTCAGCAATAAGCATCTTGCATACGCCGCTGCCTTGTTCGTTTTCAGCCACGAAGCGTCCGGAGAAAGCCATGGGGAGTTTTTTCACGGTGAAGGGTATGCCTTCTTGGGTGAGTTCTTCTTCCGTCTTGCCTACGCCGGCTATTTCGGGGTTGGTGTAGACAACGCCCGGGATGGCTCGGTAGCTCATGCAGGCAGTGGTGTCGCCAAGGATATGCTTGATGGCTGTCTCCGCCTCGCTCACGGCAGTGTGGGCAAGCATGGAGAAGGCAGTGATGTCGCCGGCGGCATATACGTTGGGAAGGGAGGTCTGCATGTGCTCGTTCACCTTCACGCCGCTACGGAAAGGCTCTAAGGCGAGTGTCTCGAGGCCGAACCCATGGGTCACAGCCCTGCGCCCAACGCTGAGGAGCACCTTCTCGCCACTGAGAACGAAGCTTTCGCCGTCTTTCTCCACCGTCACCTCGCCGCCATGGATGGCCGTCACGCGATGGCCAAGATAGAACTTCATGCCACGTTTGGTATACTCGGCGAGAAGCATTTCGGAGAGCTCTCTATCCATTGCCCCGAGTATTTTGTCTTGCATCTCCACGACATGCACCTCCGAGCCCATGCTGAGGAAGAAGGAGGCGAACTCCATTCCCACCACGCCGCCGCCGATGATGATGATGGAGGAGGGGAGGGTCTTTGCCGAGAGAGCCTCGCGGTTTGTCCAACACTCACTTTCCATGACGCCGGGGATGGGCGGGATGATTGTCTCCGAGCCGGTGCAGAGGAGGAGGTTTCCTGCCTCATACATCTCCTCGCCGCAGAGGATGGAGATGGTGCCGTCGTCCTTGCGACCCTTTATCTCTGCCGCGCCCGTCACCATGGCGACGCCCTGATTGGTGAGCCGCATGCGTATGCCGGCAGTGAGCTTCTTCACCACCTTGTTTTTGCGGGCAATGATTTTTGGGAAATCGAACGTGGGGGTCTCTGCGCTCACGGCATAGCGGGGGGCATGCTTTATTGTGTCGAGCACCTTGGCGGAGTAGAGCAAGGTCTTTGTGGGGATACATCCTTCGTTGAGGCAGACGCCCCCGATGGCATTCTTCTCAAACAACACAACCTTCAGTCCTCCCTCAGCCGCAGACAGGGCGGCGGTATATCCGGCGGGGCCTCCGCCGATAATTGCAACATCGTATTTCATAACTGTTTCTATTTTTCTAAGAGCCCGCAAGGTAGTCATTTCTTTTCATTCCGGGGTAATACCTCATGGGGGAGAGTATCGGTACTTTCGGCCAAAAGTATCGGTACTATTGACGAAAAGTATCGGTATGTCTTTACCTGAAAAAAGTTGACTCATAATAAAAGTCAACAATGTATCAATTAC
>CAVGKO010000267.1:0-2075 GCA_963629885.1 Anaerobutyricum sp. | reverse complement strand
TCCAAGAGCAAAGCCCCTAAGGGCTCCTCAGCCCGGAAGGAATGACAAACCGGAGGCGAGAATGGTCCTTTACTTGTTGTCGATACCTATCAAAATATCTACAGAAAAAGTGTTTTCTTAATATATTTTATCCATTACATTTGCGCGTGTAATATCTACGAAACAAAATGCCATGAAAAAGATACTCGCGATACTTGCCGCAGTACTATCCTCGGTCGCTATGTCAGCCGAGGCGGCTGTATCACTCAAAAGTCCCTCCACAAACCTTAGCGCCGCCATCGAGATAGAGGCGCAAACCATCGAGATTGCCCTCAGCAACAAAGATGGCAAGGTGGTGGACGTCAAAACCCTCCAACTGGATATGAAGGAAGACTACCTTCGTGGCTATTGGGTGCTCCTCGGGGAGGAAAGAAGAAACGTGGACCAGACCTGGCAGCCCGTCTACGGCGAGCGCGCAAGGGTGAGGGATTGCTACAACGAGGTGACCTTCTCGCTCGCTCTCAGCGAGAACCAAAAGAATATGACGCTCCATGTGCGCCTCTACGACGAGGGCCTTGCCTTCCGCTACGCCTTCAACGAGACCGATTTTTGGAACGCCACGCTGACGGGGGAGAATACGCAGTTCCTCTTCTCTAAGGATTGCGACACGTGGGTGACCGGCATGGCGCAAGGCGTTTATACGAAGACCCGGCTCAGTGCCCTGAAGGGCGAGGGCGACCGCCCGCAGGTGATTGAGGTCTCAGAGAAGCAGTTTGTTGCCATCGGCGAGGCGGCGTTGGTGGACTACGCCCGCATGAAGATAGGTAAAAGCCGCGAGGGAGTGGGCGTGCAGTCGGTGCTTTCCGGCAACGTGAACCTCTGCTTGGCAGGATATAAGTCGCCGTGGCGCTACGTGATGGTGGCAGAGAGCCCCGGAGGATTGGTGCAAAACAACGACCTCGTGCTAAATCTCAACGAGCCCAACCAAATAGCCAACACGGAATGGATTAAGCCCGGCAAGGTGCTGAGAGAGGTCACACTCACTACCGCAGGTGCCCTCGCTGCCGTTGATTTGGCTGCTGAGAACGATATTGAATATGTGGAGTTCGACTCCGGTTGGTACGGAGCGGAAGAGGATACCCTCTCCGACGCCACGCAGGTGAAGGTTGACCCCGCCCGCTCGAAAGGCCCCTTGGATTTGCCGCGCGTGATTGAATATGCTGCCTCCAAAGACGTGGGCATCATCCTCTACGTAGGCAGGAAGGCCCTCCATAAGCAACTCGACGAGATTCTGCCGCTCTACAAGAAGTGGGGCGTCAAGGGGCTGAAGTTCGGATTTGTCAATGTTGGCGACCAATACTCCACATCCTGGCTCCATCAAGCCGTGCGCAAGGCAGCCAAGTATGACCTTATGGTGGATGTGCACGACGAATATCGCCCCACGGGTTATTCGCGTACCTATCCCAACCTCATCACCCAAGAAGGCATCCGCGGGGATGAAGAAAGCCCTAATCTCAACCAAACCATCTACACCCTCTACAACCGCATGATTTGTGGCGCAGGCGACTACACCAACTGCTTCTTTGCCGAGCGCGTGACAGAGAAGATGGGCGGACGCGCCGCTCAGCTGGCCAAGCGTGTTGCCATCTACAGCCCTTGGCAGTTTATCTTCTGGTACGACCGTCCCGAGAAGGCGCCCTCACGCATTGGCGGCGCCGGCTCCACCGAGTCGGTCATCAAGACAGACGCCACGACGGACGTCTACTGCTCCATCCCTTCGGTGTGGGACGATACCCGTTTCCTTGAGGGTGACATGGACTCGTATGCCGTCGTTGCCCGCCGCTCGGCGTCCACTTGGTACGTCAGCATCCTCAATGCCGGCGATAAACGGAAGATTACCCTGCCTCTTGATATGCTGAAAGACCTCTCGCAATACAAAGCGACGCTCTACTATCAGGCCTCGGGAAAGAAAAAAGATGTGGTAAGCAAGAAAGAATTAAAGCCGGAGAACAACCATAGCCTTACGCTTGAGGTGGAAGGCGGTACGGGTTGCCTCCTGCTACTCTCCAAACGAGATGGATGACGAGGAACTCATA
>CAVGKO010000266.1:1624-2084 GCA_963629885.1 Anaerobutyricum sp. | reverse complement strand
TTGGCGATGATGTTCCTGAGAACTTCCCGGTAAGCGGTTTCGGCTCTTTGGCAGTTTATTCCGCCGGCAGCAAGCAAAACAGCTTGACGGTTGTTGCGGGAAGAGACAAAAACGGCACGTTGCTCAACTCCTCTTGGGTCACAATGACCGGTGGGCAATGGGTAATACTGACCGATGCACAATCAAGCTATTTTGATGCGAGGGAGGGCATAATGCTTTCAGCCTACGACGGCAAGTTCTGCATGATTGGCGGCATCGACAATGCCGGTGAAGCAAGGAAAGATTTGTATTTTTCAATAGACCACGGTGTAACATGGACGCGTTCGGATTCATTGACCATAATGCCTGATGATTTCGTAGCGAGAGGTTTTGCCTCCGTTGCAGTGGATAAAGACAATTTTATGCTGATTTTCGGAGGGAAAGAGGCAGGTAGCACCGGTGATTTGGACCAGATTTGGAG
>CAVGKO010000266.1:0-1614 GCA_963629885.1 Anaerobutyricum sp. | reverse complement strand
GATTTGGAGAGGTCGCATAAACCGTCTCGGTTTTAAGGATTGAGAATGTTAGTGAAGCGTAGTATAATTTCAGAAAGAATTCAACGTTAGAAAAGAAGCAGAGAAACATAACAGCATTGTCGTATATATGGCTTCAACTTTTTTTCAACGGATTCTTATCCTGACATTACTTTCCGGATTTCTTACCGGTCTTCACGCTCAAGAATATAAATATGAGATAGGCGGAATGGCCGGTGGTGCATTCTACATGGGGGATGCCAACAAAAACTCGTTCTTCAAGGGGTTACACCCCGCAGCAGGAGCGGTGTTTCGTTATAACGCAAACTTCAGATGGGCTTTGAAAGCCAATCTGATGTGGGGACAAGTCTCGGGCAGTACGGAAGGATTGGAGAATGTTTTTCCCGGTAATGCCCAGGCGTCGTTTAGTCGTAGCTTGGTGGAACTGGGTGGACAGATGGAGTTCAACTTCTTTCCATACAGCGACAAGTTTGCATATGCCGGGGCGAAGCGTTTCTCCCCGTATGTGTTTTTAGGATTAGGAGTTACATACGGCTCCGGGAATGAGGCTTTTTTCGGGCCAAACATCCCATTGGGAGTCGGCTTGAAATACAAGATAAAGAACAGGATTAACCTGGGTTGCGAATTTTCTTTCCGCAAATTGTTCGGAGATGACTTCGATGTTACGGATGGAGATAACACAACACTGGATAATCCGTATCATATAAGTGGCAGTTTTTTGAAGAACAAAGATTGGTATTCATTCCTGCTGCTGTCTATAACGTGGGACTTCGGTCCGCGTAATAGACCATGTAATAGTATAAACAGCAACAGTACATTCAGAGACTGAAGAGAATGTTATGTCATTGAAGGAAGAAATAGACAAAAGCCGCTTGCCGCAGCATGTGGCAATTATTATGGACGGCAACGGACGGTGGGCAAAAGCGCAGGGGAAAGACCGCAGCTATGGCCATCAAGAGGGTGTTGTGTCGGTTCGTAAGGTTGTGGAAGCGGCAACGGCCATCGGCTTGAAATATTTGACGATGTATACATTCTCTACCGAGAACTGGAATCGTCCGGAAGAAGAAGTAAAGGCGTTGATGAGCCTGCTTGTTTCTGCCATTCACCGTGAAACGCCGGATTTGATGAAAAACAATGTGCGTCTGAGGGCTATTGGTGATTTGAGTCGCCTGCCGGAGGAAGCGCATGCAACTCTTTTGAATTGTATTGAGCAAACATCTGTCAATACCGGGACGGTCTTGATACTCGCACTCAGTTATTCCTCCCGTTGGGAAATAACGGAGGCTGTGCGGCAGATTGCCACGCAGGCAGCAGAGAAGAGAATACGTCCCGAAGATATAACCGAGACTATGATTTCGGGCTATTTGACGACCAAAGGTATCCCTGACCCGGATTTGCTTATCCGGACCGGAGGAGAGAAACGCATCAGCAACTTTTTGTTGTGGCAATGTTCGTATGCGGAATTCTACTTTACCGATGTCTTTTGGCCGGCATTCAGAGAAGAAGAACTGTATGAAGCTATACTGTGTTACCAACAACGCGAACGCCGTTTCGGTAAAACAAGCGAACAAATAATCTTATAGTTATATGTACAAG
>CAVGKO010000265.1:0-2107 GCA_963629885.1 Anaerobutyricum sp. | reverse complement strand
CGGGTATCAATAGTTTTGCCCGAAGCTATTAATAGAATTGGGCAAATCTATTAATAGAATTTCTCAAGAGGTACGAACCTCCGGAAAACCGAAGTGCCGATACTATTGACAAAAAGTACCGATACTTTTCATTTTCCTCGGCAAGTCGGGTTTTCCCAACTTGATATCAAGTTTGCTCGAATTTGATATCAAGTTTGTTCAAATTTGATATCAAGTTCATTTTCTATAGCCTCGCTACTGCACCGTAACTTCGTCTATAAAGAACCATGCGGGATAGCCCACGCCATAGTGCCAAGAGGGACAAATCTTGATACTCTCAATATCTACTTTTATATAGCGGGTGGTGAGGGGCGAAGGAGTGTCGCACTTAACGCCAACAAACTTCACCTGCCCGTCACGGTCTTCGGGCAACACCTTCTCACCATACGGCTGCCAGGTATTGTTGTCGGAAGAGACTTGATAGGTCACCTTTTTGGGTAGCAATATCCACGCGCCGAGCTGATGCAGGAAATCGGTCTCCACCGAGTGAATGGGCATCTCTTTCCCAAGGTCGATGATGAATGAGGCATCGCATCCTACCCATCCAACCCAACTCTCCACGAAGGTGGTTCCGCCAAACAGCTCATCGGTAAGAGCCGTCTCTCCCAACTCCTTGTATTTGTCTGCCGGACCTTGCAACCAAATAATCTTAGCCCCCTTGGCAAGATTCTTCACCTTACCGGGAAGGTATCTTTCGCGGTAGAGACGGCAATATTCTGATGGCGAATTATGGCGCTCGTTCAAGGTCGGGATGTTGAATTCGCGCGTTCGTTTGTCGAACAAATCCAATGCAGCCTCCACCTTTTCCGGGTCGTGATTACCCTCGGCACGGGCAATCTCCAAATCGGAATATTGCAGCGGCAAACGCGATAGCTGTACACGTTTCAGCAAAGCACTATCGCCGGCAACAGCCTTCTCCGCCAAATCGAACAACTCATTATAACGCTTGCGACAATTGGTATTCAGCATACCGTCTTTGTGAGAAACCGGCGAGTCGTAAATCCACAAGCGTTGTCCGCTTGCCAACAGTCCGCCTTCCAACATTTTTTCATACTGATAGATATATGGCGCAGCCGCTCCGTAATAGCCATCCATAAATGAACGCATCAGGGAGTCGGTATTCAGATACGGATTCCACATCAGTTTACTAATCATATATGCACGCATCTCCGAGAAATCACCGCCTTTCACGCCGCTAATCTGCGAGAAATGCATCGTGACATGATGTTCCTTAAACAACTGGATGTTCCTCTGAATGATTGGGAAGTTGGGAAATGGCGAGACGTAGTTGTCGAAGTTGATGCCATAGTCCCATACAAATATGTTGTTGGTGATGTCGGACCATCCCTTCATTGCTTTCATGAAATTCTGCCCGGAAGGATTGTCGGTAAGCGGCACCTCGCGATAGCAATCGATATCGCACAACATGATATTTACGTTCGGAAGTGGCTTGACGTGTTTGGGCGGATGCATGGTATACAGATATGCCAGCGTAGAGAATTCCTTGTCCGGGAAACGGGCTGCCAACTTATTCAAGAAATGTATCACACTACCCGAGAGAGCGCCCTCATACTCATCTATTGCGCGACAATTAGGACAAGTACAGTTGGTGAAATTACCGTCGTTCTGACTGATGGAGAGCATATTCTTACCGGGATTGGCTTTGAATATCGAATCCACCTTCTGCGCTACAATCTCAAACACCTCAGGATTGGAAAGACACCACTGACTGGCCTTTCCCGGACGTCGTTCGCCGGTGATAAACGAATAGTATTCGGGATGAGATTCGCCATACACGCTTGATGGCAGGATTTTGTCGAATGTATGCACCCACAGTCCTCCGGCAAACACATCCGTCGGCTCTTCAAAGCGCATCCATAGCTTATATGTTGAATCTTCCTGCGAAGCGTAGCACTGGCTTTGACGATAGCGGAAAGCCGGGTTCTCGGCGCAATCCAATTCCGGAACTACCACCGTTGAGCGCTTCTCTATTGTGCAGGCATTCGAGCAATAATATGCCACCCCGAGATATCTCTCCAACAGAGTTACTACACCATAGATATTACCC
>CAVGKO010000264.1:0-2125 GCA_963629885.1 Anaerobutyricum sp. | reverse complement strand
GTCCAGCTCTGATTATTGGTCAACTTCTTGAGGTCGTAGCTACTCTCCAAGTCGCTATAACTCTTGATACTCCCGTCTTTGTAACCAATAGTGAAACTCTTCGTTGACTGCCCGCCGTATCCGGCAACCTCGTTCGCCATCTCCTCGGCAAGCGAGGATAAGAGTTCTTTCTTCGTTTGAGCGTAGTAGAGTGTACCCATATCCATATCTTCAGCTCCTCCCGTGAGACCGG
This sequence comes from Anaerobutyricum sp., assembly GCA_963629885.1. GTDB lineage: Bacteria > Bacteroidota > Bacteroidia > Bacteroidales > Tannerellaceae > Parabacteroides. The sequence continues at coordinate 1,893 of CAVGKO010000264.1, read as the reverse complement.
AGAAGCCACTCTCCATGAGGGCGAGATAACGCAGGTCGTTATCCATCTCCTCCCACGCCGATACGTCTCCCTGAGTCCAATCCATATCATTCGCTATGGAGTTCACGAGATGGTCATAAGCCCCCCCCGTGAGCCCCATAACACTCTTGGAAGCCGCATTACTCTTTCCCGGATAACTTGACCGGGTTCCACCCGAACCTTTGCTCATTGTTCGATTTGTTTTTGATTGTTATAATCTATTATTTGGTCAAGTCTGAGCTGCTTCTGACTCGCCTCGATTGCCGCCTTGCTATAATCGGCGTCGGTGAAGGCGATACAGTTATCTTGCATCAGTTGCGCCCAAGCTTTCTCCTTATGCTTGATACCCACGATAGGAGTTATATAAACCGCCCCAACCTCCTTACAGAAGCCTTGACACATCCGCCCGCCACCATAGCAAAGGAAGAGTGGTTTATTGCCCTTTAGCGCCGCGTTTGCCTCCGCTATACGGTACTCAAGCTCGAGTGCCGGGAGTCTATCGGAGTAGCCTCTTGTCGCAAAGGCTCGATATCCCGGAGGAACGCCCATTAGATTGAGCTTATAGAACTTCTGCGCGACGTTCAAATCCACGAATACCCGGATGCCTTTCTCTTGCATCGCGCGGGCTATAAAACGCTTCTTATAGACGGCCTGCAATCCAAAGGCGGATGGCATCTCGTTGAACATCGAGAAATTTGGCTCGATGATGTTGCGGGGATGATGCTGGACTATCTTCTCCGGGTGCTCGTACACGCTGCTGAACCGATAGTCGTCGCAGTAGAAATGGAGAGTCCCGCAGCCGTTCATCTGAAACGTGCGCTTCTGTTCTCCGAAGAGGACGGCCGGGATATCCACTACCTCCGGTTGCATATCTTCACGGAGCGTTGGAACCTCCCAATCGTTATCCGTCGGGAAAAGACAGTCGGGAACGTAGCAGTCCTCCGCGGCTACCATCTGACAATCTTCTTGAATTTGTTCGTACTTCATAATGTATTGTGCCTGATAAATTATATACTATCTCTTTCCGCGATTTTGGTCTCCAAAATGGAACAGGATATAGTCGCGACAACTTTTCTTGGCAGTATTCAAATCGCTGAAGGTCATTTGCGTATTACCCATATCAGGATTAGGCCCCCATGCAGTCATTTCGTATTTTCGAACACCATCATAACTAGTAGCATCGAGTATCTGACCGTAACCACACTTGCTCTCAAACTCCCAAACCCCGCCCGGTTCTGCGGTGAACGCTTTCGTCGTGGTCTCCCTCATCGCCTTGAGGTCGTCTATGGCGCTCTGCGCAAGTTTATCATTAAGTTTTGAATTGGCATTAATTGTCAACTTGCCATTTGAGCTTCCGAAGCTAACTCCCGGGTAGATAGTATTCATCGCGTTCCTCGCGAAGGGTGTATTGAAAAGAAAATTTCCATCTATTCCTGTGACGTAATCTCCCCAACTATTCTTCTTTATACCCCCCCCCAGAGGCGAGGGCCTTCGGGCTGCTTGCCGAGCCCGTGCGTGTACTTCCACTTCCTTTGCTCATATCATTTGATTTTTTATAGTTTTCCGTTGATTAATCTCCGCTTAAATTCCCTTGCCGTTATAGTGTTCGGGATATAAATTCCCCCTCGATTGATAAGCATAGTGCCTCCGCCGTTATCAACGACATTGAAACGTTTAATTGTTGCCTTATAAATCTCATCTCTTTCAGGGGTAGTGAGTTCTACGACGTCTCCGATTTTATATTTCTTCAGCACATCCACCATAAGATTCGTTTCGTCAATAGCGCGATTTAGAAGCTCCACTTCAAACTGCTCTTTAGGCGTTGGGTTGGGACCTATCTCATTCAAGAGATACTGAAATCGAGATATATTTCCT
>CAVGKO010000263.1:394-2135 GCA_963629885.1 Anaerobutyricum sp. | reverse complement strand
GCAAGGACCACTATCTTTGTCTCCACGTATTCGGCACAGTTCATGCCCGCTGTGACAATTAGCATTACTCCCTTGCTTTTCGCATTCTTTATGCGCTCCTGTAGATATTTTTGCCCCTGGGTCAATCCTTCATTCCCGTTCAAGGTCTTCTCTACCTGTTCGTATTTGAGAACCTTTCCGTTAATCAGGACTGCATAACCGATAGAACTACGGAGGTTGCCCGTGCGGTCTGTGTATGTTCCGCCGTTTCGCGCCTCTGCTATACACTGCTCGCCTACGTAGCAGAGAGCATTGGCCATGACACGAATCTTCACATCAGCACTCGCCTTGATATGTTTATCGATTACCCGGATAGGGGTCAACATCCTACACGACATCACACAACGATTTTAATACGGTCCATTGCTCCGGGTATGAGGTCGCCCTGTACAGCAAATTCCCCTAGCGTTTTACCGAGCCTAACCAACCTCACCCTATTAATGTCGATAGGCACAGCTCCATTCTCCACAAGCACCTCATACGATGCCTGGTTGAACTTGCCGTCCTCATATCTCCCTTTAGAGTTGTTGGTGACGACTTCAATAAAACAATCCACGGGGTCGCTCCATGCCTCGGTTGCGCCTATAGGCTCGCCGTCCTCATCAAAGCCTCCACCCATGGAAGAGAAATATTGCAAATACCCGTTTGTCCTCATATCACCATAGCTGTGAACCGTTCTCTATCGTCTTCATATCATCAACAAACTCGGAAGCATCGATGCCCGCAACGCCACACCAGTAGACCATACTGCGTTTAACTTTATCCGTATCGATAGACACAGATATGCCGCCCTCGGCCCTGCTTGTCTCCACCCATCCCCTCACGATTGTGAGAGCAGCGCGGATGATACGCGGGTCGTTTTGGATGGCTGTCGTCTCACCCTCCACGCCCGCATTCATCAGCGTGAGTTCTATCACGTCGCTATCTACATAGCATGTATCACAAATCAGCTTGCATTGCGCCCTCAGCGCCTCCGAGTTAGTCATCGCCATTAGTGTTTAACATTACTTACTTTTCATCCTTTGCCTTTCCCTTCTTGGGTTGGTCAATGGAGGTTATAACACATAGACCACGGCTTACAAGCGCATTTATACGCTCCAAGTCATCAGTCTCAATAACATCGGCAGGGTTGAGGACTTTGCCCTCAACCTTACCATTAAACCTCTTTATTGCCGTCAGTTTCATACACCTTCAGATTAAAGGGTATCCAAATTATCAAGAGTTTCGAACTCTTGCTTGGTGCAATAGATACGCTCTACACCGTTGGCGTCTGCCGGGATTTTCTTTTCCTCGAAGCCTCGTACCTGCATGCAGATGATTGCTCCAATCTCGGTAACAAGCGGAATCATACGAGCAGAGCCCTGAGTGAATTCGGCTGCAACCTGTCCGGTAGATTCGCCCGTGCGCCATTTGGCAATACGAATCCCGTTTCCGGCATTCATGTAGTCCACGTTCTCCTCTTCCATCAACTCACTATCCTCAATAGCCGGTTGGATTTCGCCAATGTTGCCGGCTGGCTTGATGGCAATGAAGTTATGGTTCCACGGCTCAACCGACTTGCGCTTTCCGTCAAAGTCCTGGCCCATTTTTCGTGTGATTACCGTGATATTCGGAATCTCATTCTCCGAAAGCAACGCCTCAAACTCAGACTTAGTTACTGTCTGGTCTTTCTTATCCGTACCATGTGCCAACAAACGAGTAT
>CAVGKO010000263.1:0-384 GCA_963629885.1 Anaerobutyricum sp. | reverse complement strand
CGTAGCCAGAAGTACAGGTCTTGCGACATAAGCACCTCTCCGGGTTCGATACCGCGGTTACGCAAATCCGAGCAAATGGCAGCAAGCGTCAAGATAGGAGATATCTTGCCGTCTTTAACGTTAGCTGTGTTCCACAGATAAGCCGATACCAATTTATTTGTCTCCGGCATGCTGTAGTCAACCTCATACTTTCTGCCTCCGGGGTTGTTGATAGATGGCTCAAACTGAGCAACGCCCCAATTCGAGAATGCACTCAGTACGATATAATCCATCACATCCTTACAACCGAGATAAGCTTCCTGTACATCATGTGTCAGCGTCTTCTCAATCTGCTTAACCTTGTCGGATTCTTTCAAACGGGGGTTCTCATAAACCTCCATCAAC
>CAVGKO010000262.1:0-2155 GCA_963629885.1 Anaerobutyricum sp. | reverse complement strand
TGCTTATGGCTGGCACTCCTACACCGAAGATTTGAGCCATGGCCTTCTGAGTACACCATAGTGTTTCGTCTTTCACGACGACATCTACAGTGCCTAAGCCGTTGGGCATCACATATTGTATTTGTTTCGTTCCGTCCATATTGTTTATAGTATCTCTATCACTGTTGGGGTGCGTAAGTCTTGAAGATTTGCTTGAAGTTCAATATCGTCCTAAATGATTACTGAAAAAATAAGAAAAGAAGTAAAACTAAGGCAGAAATTTCCACCTTAGCGGAGAGCTACCAACTCTTTTACTTCCTATGGCAAATATGGCACTTTTCGCGCAAGCAATCGACAAACTACCGAAAGAAAATATCCGGAAGTCTGCTTTCTACAGTCTCCGCGGCCGAGGAGCTGCTGGGAAGTCCCCAAAACCAAACGACCGATGGTTTTGATGAAAACGACCGATGGTTTTGGGCAAAACCATCGATGGTCTTCGTTTTCTCGCTAAGGTGGGATTTTTCCAAAGGGTCGACCCTTTTCATCAAAAGGGACGACACATTTGGGCAAAAGGGCCGACCCTTTCATTTTTCGGCCTTCGTTTCATCGGCATTTTTATGTCGTTTGAATGGCATTAAAACGATGGACAAAACCGCCCTCTCGCCAAGCGGTAAAAATCGAATGTGATATCACATTTGCTCAAATCTGATATCACATTTGGCCAAATCTGATATCAAGTTGTTTTTTCACCCTCTTCTTGGAGGGCGAGCGGAGGTCACTCCATTTTTCTATAATAGCGGGGGGTATAGCCGGGAAGGAGCTCGGAGTGGAACATCCACACAAAGTCCTTCAAGAGATAGTCGGGATGGATGGGGAACTCTTCGAAATAGGGTACTGAGCCCGTGTTGCAGGTATATATCTTCTGATTCTTGAAGGCATCGAAGTTTTCGTACGGAGTGTATTCAAGGCGAAGGTCGCCATAGGTCATATCCCTGTCCGTATTATACTTGAGCAACCAGATGTCGGCATGGATGGCACGGTTGAGCACCGTCTCGAACGTCAGCGGCGTGCTGCCCTCTCCGGGGAGGTCCTTAAAGACGTAGTCGGCACCTGCATCGGCATAAAGGTTTGCTATATAGCTGTTGCCCGAAGGCACATACCAAGCCGAGCCGTACTTCTTCTCCGAGAAGACCTTCGGGCGGGTGGTTACATCCTTCGTCAGATTTTTAAGAGCCAGGTAATCGCGCTCCGTGGCACGGAAGATGGAGTCTGCCATAGCAGCCTTGCCAAACAGGAGTCCGTAGAGACGTATCCACTCGGTGCGCCCCAGGGGCGATGCCTCCATATAGTCGGCAGCCTCAACGATGGGGATGCCCAGCTTCTCTGCCGGACCATAGCCGGCATGCTCGAACGGGGAGACAATGATGACTTCTGTCCCCATATCGATAATCTTCTCCACATTCGGCGAGGTGGATTCGCCAAGGTCGGCAATCCTTCCCTCTCGCAGGCCCTCAAGAATGGACGGGGTGGTCATATACTGTGGTTCGCATACGCCTATCACCTTGTCTGCCTCTCCCAGCATATCAATGATGGCGGCATGTACGGAGGTGTAGACAACAACGTTGCGAATGGGCGTCCTCACCACCGTGCCTTGCGGCAAGTTGGAAGGCATCTTCCCCTCACGGTCCACAAGGAGGTAGCGCTGAAGGATGCGGGTGCTGTCCCAAGGGTCGCTCACCTCCACAGAGGTATAGTCCTCGTAGTGACGGATGGCAAAGCCCTGAGCATAGCGGATGGTATCCTCGCCCTGCAAGTCGGCAGAAACATGTACTCCGGACTGCTTACAAGAAACAGCCCAGAGTACAACCAGTATAAAAAAACCAATTCTCTTCATTATTCGGAGATGAAGCAAACCTTCTGAGTGTCGTAGCCACCGGTATCAAACGGCGTACCGAACAACACTCCATCGGAGGTGAACACATACATTGTGCCCGTAGAGCCGTAGGCAGCATCACTGATATATATATTGCCGGTGATTGGGTCTACGTCGATGGAGTTAGGGTTGGCAATTGATGTGCCGTCGGTTATCAGAGTGTTTGTCTCGAGCGTACCTGTCAGGGCATCATATCTCTCGAACGAAGGAGCCGGAGCACCCCACTGAGCATACATAACATAC
>CAVGKO010000261.1:0-2174 GCA_963629885.1 Anaerobutyricum sp. | reverse complement strand
GCCAAGAAGACACTCCGCAAGGCCTTCGAAAACTCCATGGCGGGTAAGGGTACTTCGGTGGTAGAGTTCGTCTCCACCTGCTCGTCGGGATGGAAGATGACTCCTGAGAAGGCAAACAAATGGATGGAAGAAAACATGTTCCCCTTCTATCCGTTGGGTGATTTGAAGAACAAAGAATAATACACAAACGAGATGAAACAAGAGATAATTATAGCAGGCTTTGGCGGGCAGGGTGTCCTGTCAATGGGTAAGATATTGGCTTATTCGGGCTTGATGGAAGGTAAGGAAGTAACCTGGATGCCATCCTACGGGCCGGAACAGCGTGGCGGCACTGCCAACGTGACCGTTATCCTGAGCGACGACCCCATCAGTTCGCCTATCCTGAACGAGTATGATATCGCCATCGTGTTGAACCAACCCTCAATGGACAAGTTCGAGAGCAAGGTAAAGCCGGGCGGCATGCTGATATACGACGGCTACGGCATCCATACCCCTGTGTCGCGCACCGACATCAATGTCTATCGCGTGGATGCCATGGATGCAGCAACGGAGATGAAAAACGAGAAAGCATTCAATATGCTTATCCTCGGCGGGCTCTTGAAGATTGTCCCCATGGTGAAGATGGAGAACGTATTGTTGGGATTGAAGAAGTCGCTCCCCGAGCGCCATCACAACCTCATCCCCATGAACGAGGCTGCCATAAAGAAGGGTATGGAAATCATACAGCAGATACAGACGGCAGCAAAATAATCCCTCCCCTTTGGTGTTTGACTCAGAGCATCGCACCAAGAAGGGACCGAATGAACAAAGAGGGGCATTTCTTTCGCGGGAATGCCCTTTTGTATTTATCTTTGCCAGCCATGAAGCATTGCCTATATATATTACTGTTACTGATGGTTTGCAGCGTAACCGCCGAGGCACAACGCGGAAGGGACAAGTCGGACCAGAAAGGTGGTGGCGGTGGCGGCGGACGAGGCGGCTTCTCGCTGTCGAACCTATCCAAGAAGAACATACCCGACAGTTTGCTGATGATAGACAGTGCCGCCATTAAAGCCAAACACATCGCAGCATACCGTCTCACTCAACATTTGGGCGAACCCTATCTAAGTCCCATGGACACCGGGAAACTCAACTCAAGCAACTCCACATTGGTGGAAGGCCGCTCGCTTGCCGTTGGCTACCTGTCGAACCTCGGCTCTCCGGCACAGACACGTATATTCTCCGAGCGCAAGGAGGCACGCGACTTCATCTTTGCCGATGCCTACGACTACTACATAACCACGCCCGAGAATGCTTTCTTCTACGACACAAAGACACCCTACACCAACCTCATGTATACCACCGCCGGTGGTAGCAGTAACAAAGAGGAACAGCTGAAGGGCACCATGACAATAAACTTCGGCAAGAAGATAAACGTGGGTGGCGACATCGACTATATCTACAGCCGCGGCCACTACAAGAACAACGGCAACAAGCTGCTTAGCTATCGCCTCTTTGGCAGTTACCAATCCGACCGCTACGAGCTGCATGCCATGCTCAGCAACTTCAACTTTGTCAACTACGAGAACGGCGGACTGAAGAACGACTCCACCATCAGCCATCCCGACGAATACTTCCCCGAGGGACGCCCCTCTGACACCAAATCGTACGACGTTCGTTACCTCACAAATGCATGGAACCGTGTGCGCGGGAAACGGTACTTCCTGACTCATCGCTACAACCTTGGGTTCACTCGCGAAACAGAAGAGAAGGATGAAGACGGCAATGCCAAGGAGGTGTTTATCCCCGTATCCAGCATCATTCATACTATCGATTACGAAGACAACCGCCGCCATTTCGTTTCAGACAAATCTGCCATGATGGACTCGGTATACACCGTGGAGCGTGACGGAGTGCGCTTTCCACGCGTCTACGGACTGGGAGCGGAACTCGACGACAGAACCTCTGCCTGGAACCTTAAGAACACCATCGGCCTTTCGCTGCGTGAAGGCTTTCAGGACTGGGCAAAGTTCGGCCTCACGGCTTTCATCCGGTTGGAGAAGCGGAGGTTCAAGCTCGACCCTCGGGTTGAAGGAATAGATTACGGCGAGTATGGGCGCGGAAAGTACTTCTCTGTCGACAACATAAGCTTAAGAGACCTACCCACCTCTGATATCTATGATGAGTTTTCCACC
>CAVGKO010000260.1:0-2184 GCA_963629885.1 Anaerobutyricum sp. | reverse complement strand
TTCTCAACCATTTGCTGAGCGGTTTGTTGGTCGGAACGATGTGAATGCAAATCGTAGATGGGGAATGGCGCTGTCTTTTTGGTTGTAAAACCACCTTCGGTTTTTGCCCCCTTCCCGGGGTTGCATCCCGAAACCACCGAGCCTAACATCAAGCAGCCTGATGTTTTAAAAAAGTCTTTTCTGTCCATATCGTTTTATTGTTTTCTCGGTTTGCGTTTAGGAATAAAGAAGTCGTCTTCCGTGAGATTGCACAAGGTTGCCACTTCCTTGCAATAGTCTAAGCGGAAGGAACGATGGTCGCGGGTGTCGGACCCGAAGGTAAACTTGATGCCTGCCTTCTTTGCCATAAGGATAAACTCTGCGTGTGGGGTATGTGCCAAATCGTTTATCTCAAGGGCAATTCCACGTTTTTGTGCGGCTTCGATAATCTTTTCCATACGTTCCTGAGTCCACAGGTTGTAGTATTCTCGCTGAATGCTCAACGGGAGGAACAACGGCCAACCGAGAATGTCGAGCGGCTCGTCGGTGCCATTCAATATTTTCAGATACCATTCCACGTGTCGTTCCATGAAGTCGTCGGGGTCGTCAACATAGCAGTTGTGGTCCCATATTTCCATTTGGTCGCCATATTTGTTACCGTCGGGCATATACTGAGGGTCCATCAATATGTAGTCCGCCTGGTCTATCAATTCTTTCGAGAGGTTTTTGGTCCACCCGGGAGCCACGGGCTGAAGCCCCATGAAGCAAGGATAGTCTTTCACCTCTTGGATATATTTTCTCAGGTCATCGTTGGTTTGTATGCCCCACGGCGCTACGTTGTGCACTACGCCGAAACACTTGAAATTGCTTTCCTTGGCTTTGTTGACCAAGTCTTCTATGCTTTGCTTCGCAGAACGATGTAGATGCAAATCATAAAGGGGAAAAGATGTTTTCATGTTACAAATTATAATGGTTTGATTGTCGTCTGAACCTTCACATCCGCAAATGTAGAGACATGAAGGACGGCTGGCAATACTGATTTATGACCAAATGCATATAAACTAAAGAAGGGGGAAAACCTTTTTGGCTCTACCCCTTCTCTCTCTATCGTTTTTTTATATCTCTCAGCCTTTGATTTCGGGTTGAAGGAAATCCACGAAGCACAGGGCGGCAAGCGCCGTGCCATATCTTTTTTCGATGGTAATACCTTCGGTGACGAAGTTGAGTTCACCCAGATAGTACTTGCTATACGTTTTCTGATGCAGGTCGTTGATGACACGAATCAGACGAGCCTCCAGTTCCTCAATGCGATAGCGACCGCTGACTTCGCAGACAAGGCCGCCAACTTTCTCGTCGAAATTCTCGTCCTTATACATCCAGGCGTAGACCACGCCGGCAGACACGAACTCGTCCTGATAGCCGTGCGACACAGCCATAATGGTTTTCATCTCCGAGCCGAAAGGCGGAAGGTCGATGTCGTCCATTGTGACAAGATGCGCCGTCGCAGGGATTACCGACGAATAAGTCATGATGTTGAAGTCAGAGATACCGGCATCATAGAGTGCCATGTGATAGGAACCGGCATGTTTCTCAAGGTCTGAGTCGCCGCTACCCTTCGTAATAAAAAAGGTGTTTGGAATGAGATTCCCAACTTTCTTTACCATCGATAAAAATTATGTGTTACGTGATTAATAAAAATATGTGGGCGCAAAAGTAGGAACTTTCCCCCGAAATTTTGCGCCCAGCATACAATAAAAACGACTATCACCCTCTTTGCGGGGTTGTTTGGTTTATCCGTGCAATACGTCCTTCATGTCGATTACCGGCCATGGCTTGTAGTCGCGCCAAGCACCGCGAGTGAAGTCCGGTATGGCTACCGAGCAGCTCTTGTTGAGCACCGAACGTTCGCTCAGCTCAACTATTGACGACCATGCAGCAGCGTCGTATACACTCTGGTCGAGAGGATAACCGTTGCGCAGGCAGTAAATCAGACGCCAGTCCATGATGAAGTCCATACCGCCGTGTCCGCCTACCTTCTTTGCCTTCTCGCCGATGTATTTGCTCAGCGGGTGCTCGTATTTAGCCAACACTTCTTTCTGCGGTCCTTCTTGCAGGTAATCGTGAGTGTCGGGCTGGATGGCCACCTTCTCTTGAGGATACTTCACAGCCATACCCTTTGTGCCCTGCACCAAATGGATACGCGAA
>CAVGKO010000259.1:0-2202 GCA_963629885.1 Anaerobutyricum sp. | reverse complement strand
CCAACCTATAGCCGAATGCCGATTTGAAGAGTTCCCGCAGGTGGGTCTTCGCCTCCTCAAAGGTGCAGGTTAGTTTAGGCTTGGCGTAGAAGTCTTCGATATCCCAGTATTTCTGCGTCGTGATGTTTCTTTGGCGCAGGTCGACGGTCGCCCAACTGCCTGCATCAAGCTTGTAGGTTTGCTCGAAAATTGCTGTCTCCCCAGGTATGTAGCCCATCTTCAAGAAGTCGGACAATGCCTTATCCGACACCCTACGCTCGAACTGCGGGATAGCCATCAGCGCTTTCAACTCAGAACCGAAAGCGAAGAAGTCTCGTCCGATATGGTAGTACAGCGGTTTCACACCTGCCCTGTCGCGGCAGAGATACAGTTTCTGCTCCTTGCTGTCGAAGATGACAAAGGCAAACATACCGATGAATTGATGGACACAACTTACCCCCCCCATTTCTTGGAAAGCGTGCAGGATGACCTCCGTGTCTGATTCGGAGACGAAATGATGACCTTTCGCCGCCAGATAGTTCCGTATCGCACCGAAGTTGTAGATTTCTCCGTTGTACACGATGGTGAGCGAACCCAAAGTCATGGGTTGGTGACCTGCGGGGGAGAGGTCCTGAATGGAGAGACGCGAGTGACCCAACGCCACCCGCCCATGGGACGTATCAACGACGGCAGTGCCATGGTCATCAGGTCCCCTGTGTCTGATGCTTTCCACCATGCGGTCGACCGTCTTCTCCGAAATCCCGCACCCATAGTCTATATATCCGCAAATTCCACACATAGTCTTTATCCGTTGGTATAATGATTACTTTGTAAGGTATGTATTTTATAGAGCGTCAACATGGGTTTAGTCTCTTCTAAAGATATCACGTGTGTATACCTTCTGCTTCACGTCGTCCAGAGAGGCGTCGTAGCGGTTGGCAATGATGGCTTGGCTCTGCGACTTGAAGTCCCCGAGGTTGTTCACCACACGGCTGCCGAAGAACGTCATGCCGTCCTCCAGGGTGGGCTCGTAGACTATCACCTCGGCACCTCTGGCCTTGAGGCGTTTCATTATGCCTTGGATGGCCGACTGGCGGAAGTTGTCGGAGTTAGACTTCATGGTGAGGCGGTATACCCCAATCACGCAGGCATGCTCCTTGGCGGCATCCCACGCGCCGTTGCTGCTGTAGTAGCCAGCCTTGCGCAACACGGCATCGGCGATATAGTCCTTGCGCGTGCGGTTGCTCTCCACTATAGCCTCGATGAGGTTCTCGGGCACATCCTTATAGTTGGCGAGCAGCTGCTTGGTGTCTTTGGGCAGGCAGTAGCCCCCATAGCCAAAGGAGGGGTTGTTGTAGTACGTGCCGATGCGGGGGTCGAGGCCAACGCCGTCGATGATGGCTTTGGTGTCGAGACCTTTCATCTCGGCGTAGGTGTCGAGCTCGTTGAAGTAGCTCACGCGCAAGGCAAGGTAGGTGTTGGCAAAGAGCTTCACTGCCTCAGCCTCGGTTAGACCCATGAAGAGCACGTCGATGTCCTTCTTCTCTGCCCCCTCCTCCAATAGACGGGCAAAGACATGGGCGGCTTCCTCCATCTTGGCGTCGCCCTTGGGATGGCCCACGATGATACGCGAGGGGTAGAGGTTATCATACAAAGCCTTGCTCTCGCGAAGGAACTCCGGCGAGAAGAGCAGCCTCAGGCCGGTGCCATATTTTTGGTAGAGACTCTCGGTATAGCCCACGGGGATGGTGCTCTTGATGACCATCACGGCATGGGGGTTGACCGACATCACGAGGTCGATGACCTCCTCCACATGAGTGGTGTCGAAGAAGTTCTTCACCGGGTCGTAGTTCGTCGGGGCTGCTATGACCACGAAGTCGGCATCCCTATAGGCGGCGGCGCCGTCCAATGTGGCACTAAGGCGCAGGGGGTTCTCGGCGAGATAGCGCTCGATATACTCATCCTGTATGGGCGAAACCTTATTATTGAGCTTCTCCACCTTCTCCGCTATGATGTCCACAGCCGTCACCTCATGGTTCTGCGACAGCAAGGTGGCAATGCTGAGCCCCACATACCCGGTCCCCGCCACCGCAATCTTTATGTCTTTATATTCTTTCATATTGTTACTATTTTAGGATTAATCACCCCCCGTACCTCAAGATTGATTTTGGGTTTCATTGAACACCCAACACCCAACATCCAACACCCAACACCCAACACCCA
>CAVGKO010000258.1:0-2220 GCA_963629885.1 Anaerobutyricum sp. | reverse complement strand
CGAATGGCACAAAGGGGTGATTGGTATAGTGGCATCCCGCCTGACGGAGAAGTACTATCGCCCGGCAGTTGTGTTGACCCGTTCGTCGGAGTTGATTACCGGCTCAGCCCGCTCTGTCACGGGGTTCGATATCTACAAAGCCATTGAGGGCTGTCGCGACTTGCTGGAGAACTTCGGTGGGCACACCTATGCGGCAGGTCTCTCGCTAAAGGAAGAGAACCTGGAGGCTTTCACCGAGAGATTCCAAAAGCTGGCTGCCGAAGAGATTATCCCCGAGCAGATGACTCCGCAGATAGACGTGGACGAGGTGTTGAGCCTGAAAGACGTCAACATGAAACTCCTGAGTGAGCTGAAACGTATGAATCCCTTTGGCCCCGACAACCAGAAGCCGGTGTTCTGCTCGCTCAACGTGAAAGACTGCGGAACAAGCCGATTGGTGGGAAAGGACTTGGAACACGTCAAGCTGGATGTGGTGGACGATTCAACGAGTACCCCCACCCATGGCATTGCCTTCGGAATGCATCAGCACGGCAAAGACATCATTGACAACAGGAAGCCTTTCAACATCTGCTACACTGTGGAAGAGAACACCTACAACGGTAACACCTCTCTCCAAATCTTGGTTAAGGACATAAAGGTTGGGCCCGTATAACCAAAGCCTCTGTGGATATCTACCATGACATATTAAGAAAGTATTGGGGATATCAGGATTTTCGTCCGCTGCAGGAAGAGATAATCCATTCCGTTTGTGAGGGCAAAGACACGCTTGGACTGATGCCTACAGGTGGCGGCAAGTCCATTACCTTTCAGGTGCCGGCAATGACGATGGATGGCATATGCCTTGTTGTGACCCCCTTGATTGCTTTGATGAAAGACCAGGTGGACAACCTTCGCAAGGTGGGCATCAAGGCAACGGCAGTCTATTCCGGCATGGCGCAACACGAAATCGTTACCCAGCTCGAGAACTGCATCTTTGGCGACTACAAGTTCCTGTATGTCTCTCCCGAGAGATTGAAGACCGACCTCTTCAGAATCAAGCTTCAGGCAATGAAGGTCTGCCTCTTGGTGGTGGACGAGAGCCATTGCATCTCGCAGTGGGGCTACGACTTCCGTCCCTCCTACCTTAGCATTGCCGATATACGTGACAGCCTCCCGGGGGTGCCGGTGCTGGCGCTTACTGCCACTGCCACGCCCGAAGTGGTCAAAGACATCCAACAACGGCTCCACTTCAAGGAAGAAAACGTATTCAAGAAGAGCTTCGTTCGTACCAACCTCTCATATATTGTACGGCACACGGAAGACAAACTGAATATGTTGGTCCACATCCTAAACAAAGTGCCCGGTACAGCCATTGTGTATGTGCGCAACCGGCAGCGGACAAAAGAGGTGGCACTCATGCTTCGCGGTGCCGGCATCTCGGCAGACTTCTTCCATGCCGGGCTCAACCGGGAGGAGAAAGAGCTGCGGCAGAACCGATGGAAGATGGACGAATGCCGGGTTATTGTGTCGACAAACGCTTTCGGCATGGGAATCGACAAGCCCGATGTGCGCGTGGTGGTCCATTTGGATATGCCCGGGTCGTTGGAAGAATACTATCAGGAAGCCGGGCGCGCCGGACGTGACGGGCAACGGGCGTATGCCGTGGCGCTATGCTCTAATATCGACAAAACAAAGCTCAAGAAACGTCTCTCGGATGAGTTTCCTGAGAGAAACCTGATTGGCAAGGTATACGATTCTTTGGGTAACTACTGCCAGGTGGCGATGGGTTTCGGATTGGATACGGTGCACAACTTCTCTCTCCAAGACTTCTGCTCGGCATACAAGTTCTCGCCCCTGCAGGCCCATCATGCCTTGAAGATTCTGGATATGGCAGGCTATATCGAGTATACGGAAGAACAGGAAAATAACTCCCGCCTTATGTTTGTGGTGACGCGTGAGGAGCTCTACAGCTATCTTCAGCAAGAAGGGAAAACGGACGAGATTGTGCAGTGCATACTCCGCTCCTACACCGGGCTGTTTGCTGACTACGTATATATTGATGAAGGTGTCATTGCCACCCGTACGGGCTTCAACCGACAGGAGGTCTACGATACTCTTGTTGGTCTCTCCAAATACCGTATCGTAAACTATATTCCCCAAAAGAAAACGCCGCTCGTTATCTACACCCAAACACGTGAAGAGCCGCGGCACCTCTTCATCCCACGCTCTGTATACGAAGAA
>CAVGKO010000257.1:0-2245 GCA_963629885.1 Anaerobutyricum sp. | reverse complement strand
CCTCCCATATAACCGATTTGTCCGTCGATGACAACAATCTTTCGGTGATTTCTATAATTGACTTTGCTGGTAAATACCGGGAAAGCCACTTTCAAGAAGGCATGCACTTCGACCCCGGCTTTTCTCATCTCGTCGAAGAAACTATTCCTCACATTCCAACAACCCACATCGTCATACAACAACCGCACCTCAACGCCATCTTTTGCTTTTGCAATCAATGCATCCTTGATACGTCTCCCTACCTCGTCGTCACAGAAAATATAATATTGGATATGGATATGATGCATCGCTCCTCGAATATCCTTCAGCAAGTCTTCGAATTTATCCGCACCATTTGTATAGGTTTTTATTTCACTCCCATAAAGCAATGATGATTGACTATTGTTGTTCAAGAGTGTAACCAATGGTTGGTACGAATCAGGAACTTTACATACATCCGGCGTGAGTTTCCTACCTTGTGGGCGTTTCATAATGCGTTTGTAGGTCCTACGCGAAATGACACGCTGTTTCCTATTGTCTTGCCCGAAAAAGAAATAGAAGAACAGCCCAACTCCGGGAGCCAACAACAACACAATGACCCATGGGATGGTTTTTAATGGATTTCTGTTTTCCGCGATAATAACCAAAACCAACCCCAGTATGGTGATGGAGTACAAAAGGATGAATACCACTCCAACAACCCATTGTATGTGTATGGCGACCGGCATAAACTCTTGCTTTGCGACGGATAAAGGTAACAAGTTATTTACAAACAACAAATCTTTAGTCATTTGCCGCAAATGATTTCCCTAAACACTGATTCCTTTGTGGAAAGAACTTTTTATCCTCTATTTGTTTTATGAGTTTTTATTCATAGTTTTGTGAACATTCTTAATTAAACCTAAAAGTATGACACCATGAAAAGAAGGAACTTTATCAGAAGTGGAGCTTTGGCCATTGCCGGCTTCACTATCATGCCTCGTCACATTCTGGGTGGAACTAATTTTGTCGCCCCTAGCGACCAGATTAATCTCGGTATTATCGGTTGTGGAGCGCAAGGGCGTTGGACTCTTGCTCCGGAATTTGCTCGTAGGGCCAATCTAATTGCGGCATGCGATTGTGAATCCCGTCAGTTGAATGCCATGCAGACCATCGTAGAAAAGGAGACTCAAAAGGCAAAAGGACAAGTTTACAAAGGTTTCAAACAGTATGCCGACTATCACGAGTTGCTAAGTCGTAGCGACATCGACGGAGTGATTATCGCCACACCGGACCATTGGCATGCAGTCCTTACTATTGAGGCTTGCCGCGCCGGTAAAGACGTGTACGTAGAGAAGCCCATGTCTCACAGTATCGAGGAAGGACGTGCTATGGCTAATGCCGTTGCCAAATACAACCGTGTATTGCAGGTCGGAAACATGCAGCGCTCATGGCGTAATTTCCGCCATGCATGCGAACTGGTTCGTAATGGTTATATTGGCGAGATAAAAGAGGTGAGAGTCTCTGTCGGACCGCCCCCAGTAAAATATGACCTACCGGCACAACCGGTACCCAAGACTCTGAATTGGGATATGTGGATTGGTCCGGCTCCAATGAACGACTACAATGAGGAGTTGGCTCCACCTATGGAACGAAACACATTCCCCAATTGGCGTAACTATCGTGAATATGGCGGTGGTATGGTATGCGACTGGGGTGCTCATATGTTTGACATTGCACAATGGGCTTTAGGTATGGACGATTCCGGGCCGGTTGAATTTACACCTCCCGATAAAGGTGAACTGCGTCCGCTCACCATGCGTTATGCAAACGGAACGATTATGACACACGAACGTTCCGTACGTAAAGCCGATGGTAACGCAGTCCGTTTTATTGGCTCGGATGGCGTGATTGATATCAGCCGTTCCTTCTTGGATACTATCCCTGCAAAGTTGCAGAATGAAGTGATTGGCGATGATAAAATCAAGCTATACAAGAGTGATGACCATTACAGCGATTTCCTAACGGCAATGAAGACCCGTAAACAACCAATTAGCACAGTGGAAATAGGACATCGCACGGCATCTCTCTGCCATATCGTCAACCTCTGCTACGAATTTGACCGCAAACTGATTTGGAGTCCGGAAAAAGAAGAATTCTTCTTCGATGACGAAGCCAACAAGCGGAGAAGTAATCCGATGCGTGAGCCGTATAGCTTGACGGTATAAACATACCTATTCATAATAAGAAAAGCACTTTTCTTGTCTCGCTGAGCCTCAGCGAAGGT
>CAVGKO010000256.1:1566-2266 GCA_963629885.1 Anaerobutyricum sp. | reverse complement strand
TAGAGTACGCGTCTGGGGGGCGTGTGGTCGCTGGTTCGAATCCAGTCACCCCGACTGATAAAAATGAAGGAGTTGAGCAATGAAGCTTAGCTCCTTTTTCTTTTCTATCCTTTAATAACGCTTTTAAATGCAATCGATATGAAGAATCTTAAGGTACCATTTTTGGCAGAGCTGGACACAATGGATTTGTCGTCTGTCGGCTCTCTGCTAGAGACCAACGCCCAACGGGAGTATATAGACGTTATTAATTGGAAGGAATATCCCTACAAGCCGATTGTAGCTTTCGATATCGCCCGAACAGACAAGAATCTTTACATCCGTTATTTCGTGAAAGGCAATTCTTTGAGAGCCATCCATAGCGAAGACGACTCGGCAGTTCATACCGATAGCTGCGTGGAGTTTTTCATGAAGACCTTGGATGGCAAAGAGTATATGAACTTCGAGTTCAATTGCATCGGAACCTGCGACGCTGCCCATCGCAAGTCGCGCGAGGTCAAAAGGTCGTTGTCGCCCGACGAATATGCATCCATTCGCAGGTATTCATCCGTAGAGAGGAAGCCCTTCTCCGAAAAGACCGGAGTGTTTTCTTGGGAGATAGTTGTTTCCATTCCATTTAGTCTGATGGGGCTCACCCCCGGTAATCTGCCGGAAAAGATTCTTGGCAACTTCTACAAGTGTGCCGACGACACGGAATTCCCGC
>CAVGKO010000256.1:0-1470 GCA_963629885.1 Anaerobutyricum sp. | reverse complement strand
ACATGAGATATACGACAATATAATGTCTAACTTACTAATTAAAGATTCGAGTATTAACAATTAAAGAATGGAAAATTTAAAGAACATTCAGCCGATTGAAGATTTCAATTGGGACTCCTTTGAAAATGGAGAAACTTACGGCGACGTAAGCAAAGACGATCTTGTACAAACGTACGACAAAACACTGAACACCGTTAAAGACAAGGAAGTCGTTGTTGGAACCGTTACTGCGATGAACAAGCGCGAGGTAGTGGTTAACATCGGTTTCAAGTCGGATGGTGTCGTTCCGATGACGGAATTTCGCTACAACCCTGATTTGAAGGTGGGTGACGAAGTAGAAGTCTACATTGAGAACCAAGAAGACAAAAAGGGACAATTAATCCTTCCACACAAGAAGGCGCGTGCTACACGTTCTTGGGATCGTGTCAACGAAGCGCTTGAGAAAGACGAAATCATAAAGGGTTACGTTAAATGCCGCACTAAGGGTGGTATGATTGTTGACGTATTCGGTATTGAAGCATTCTTGCCGGGTTCACAGATTGACGTTAAACCAATTCGCGACTACGATGTATTCGTAGGAAAGACAATGGAATTCAAGATTGTCAAAATCAATCAGGAATTCAAGAACATTGTTGTATCACACAAGGCTCTGATTGAAGCCGAACTTGAAGCACAGAAGAAAGAAATTATCTCAAAGCTGGAAAAGGGACAGGTTTTGGAAGGAACTGTCAAGAACATCACTTCTTATGGCGTATTCATCGACCTCGGTGGTGTAGACGGTTTGATTCATATCACAGACCTCTCTTGGGGTCGTGTTACCCATCCGGACGAAATCGTGCAGCTTGACCAGAAAATCAACGTGGTTATCCTCGACTTCGATGACGAGAAGAAACGTATTGCATTAGGCTTGAAGCAACTGACACCGCATCCATGGGATGCTTTGGACCCGAACCTAAAGGTTGGTGACAAGGTAAAAGGTAAAGTGGTTGTTATGGCAGACTATGGTGCATTCGTTGAGATTGCTCCGGGCGTAGAAGGATTGATTCACGTATCAGAAATGAGTTGGACTCAGCACTTGCGTTCTGCTCAGGACTTCATGAAGGTAGGCGACGAAGTTGAAGCCGTTATCTTGACATTAGACCGTGACGAGCGTAAGATGTCACTTGGTATCAAGCAGCTGAAAGCAGACCCATGGGAAGACATCGAAACACGCTTCCCCATCGGTTCACGTCATATGGCAAAAGTTCGCAACTTCACCAACTTTGGTGTATTTGTTGAAATTGAAGAGGGCGTAGATGGTTTGATTCATATCTCCGACCTTTCTTGGACAAAGAAAATCAAACACCCGAGCGAATTCACGCAGATTGGTGCAGACATCGACGTTCAAGTTCTCGAAATCGACAAGGAAAACCGTCGCTTGAGCCTCGGCCACAAGCAACTCGAAGAAAATCCTTGGGACGTATTCGAAAC
>CAVGKO010000255.1:0-2268 GCA_963629885.1 Anaerobutyricum sp. | reverse complement strand
ACTTGGTGCCTACCTCGAATGGCGCCGATTTCAACTCCGCATCCTCGGCAACAAACCTCGTCCCGGCTTTATATTTCACCTTCTTGGTAGTCGAACCGTCGCCTCCAAATGGAGTCTTCGAATAATCCGGGAAAGAATAGAGCTCATTCGTTGCTTCATGCGGCGTAGTGACGTCGGTGGTATAAAACGGCGAGTTGGCATCAATGTTATTATAATATGTTGGAAGTTGCATGCCGCCCGACAAACTGAACGGACTGAAGTATACCATAATTTCGTTCAACTGTGTCCACATCGCATTACGCGCAGCGACATATTCCGAACCATCAGTGTCACTAAGGTCTACGCTTGTTCCCTGGGGTAATTTACCGATGGCAGTAATAAGGGCTTCTACCTTTTCAGTAGGGAGACCTACCGAAATAAACAAATCCCTCATGGCTTTTGCATTCTCCAAAGCTTCGGTCACGTTCTGATTTGTGCTATTCGACAAATTCAAGCATCCATTTGCGTAGCTCGTATATTTATTTTGAGCAGTCCATTGGTCAACCCATGCAAGCACCTCCAGGCGGTTCCATACCTTTTTCGCCTGAATCAGCTCCCATAAAGTTGTGCTTGCGTCGGCTTCAATATCCTCCACAAGCGTCCACACGGTGTAGAACTGATAGGTGCCTTTATCTCCTTGGCGACTGTTGGAAACACATACCGAGGAACCGGTATTGCTTACGTTGTTCATCCAATCGAAATCCTCGATTTCCCCGCCTACCGGAGTGGCTTTACCGTTTTTGGGCAACGAAAGGGTCTTCCCCGTTGCCTTGTTCTTAAAGGTATAAACCGGAGTGCCCGAATTGCTGGTCCACTCCACCATCCATTGCCCGTATGCACGTTGTGCACCGGTCATGTCATCGAGCGGTCCATCCAGTTCAACAAGACTGTCGCCACTCTGAAATAGAAATCCGCTATACTGAGCCGTTGAACCCGACCCAAGCAGATAATAGTTTCCGTTCGTCATTCCCGACGAAACCAAATTTTGAGCAGAAACGCTAAGAGTTGCAGCGGCAAATATTGACGCTGCCAGAGAAAGTGTTTTCATGTTCATAATCAAAAAATCTACCATTAATACTATAAAACCTCTCACTTCAAACTTCACAGCTTACATCTTACGAGGAGATGGGAATATTCCTACTGTGGGACTAATGGCAGAAATAAAAAAAGCGCGGGCCGAATGTCCTATCATCAATCACATGGCCCTGGTACGCCAACACAACGATAATAATGGAAAACATCAGCCCGCTCTTTTAACAATATATTAGCACCCATTTCCAAGGGATGGAAGTGGGCGCTATTATAAGTATAAGTGCAAGCTTTTACTTTTCGTTATCCCGTTGTGTACTCAAAAAATTTACCAGATTTTGTGATTGGAATACTCCTCGTAAAATACTTACATCAATGGTGCGATTTCGCGACAATGTGAGGTCTCTACCCCTCGCAAAAATCACAAACCGGCGGCAAAAGTAATACGCATCATCCATTCTCGCAACAAAATGTAAGGAGAATTCTTTACTTTCTCTAAAAACACCCCTCCTTTCGTAACAAATATTTCGTCTTTAAAACCTCGTACGAAAACACAAAAACAAGTCTGCAGCATGTTTGTTCGTGATACAAAAACACTGCAGACTTTGTTTTACTAACTAATGTTAATGCAAAAACACTGCAGAGTTTGATTTGTTAATTTGTCTTTCGATTATTATGCTGCAGACTTTTTTTAGTATTTTCGTACGGTGAACAATAATACTGCAGACTTTTCTCAGACAAATATTCAGCGAACAATCATGCTGCAGACTTTTTCCTGGGCCGAGCTCCGAGGCGAGGTGCTTCCACCCGGATTGTCCCGACATCATCTTCCGAAGTTGCTTTTGAAGGAAGAAGGTGCTACATTCGCCCCCCGATTTCAAAACATCTGATATGAATGTAAAGGTAAAAGGATATGCTTTGGGGGCTATTGCCGCTGCCACGTATGGCATGAATCCCCTCTTTGCGCTTCCGCTCTATAAGGCGGGAATGGACCCCGACTCGGTTCTTTTCTTCCGCTATCTTCTTGCCATCCCCGTGCTGGGTATAATGCTTAAGGCAAGGGGGCGGGGCTTCGCCATCAGATTGAAGGATGTGCCGGTGCTGATTGTGATGGGCCTCTTGGTGGCATTCTCTTCCCTGGCGCTGTTTCTTGCCTACAACTATATGGAGGCAGGCATCGCGTCGACACTTTTGTTTGTC
>CAVGKO010000254.1:0-2287 GCA_963629885.1 Anaerobutyricum sp. | reverse complement strand
TTACCCTTAGTAGCCATAATGTGTTATAGTTATTTGTTATTTTCCTATCATTTTGTGCCAATGGCAATTCAAAGCGCAAAAGTAGTTTTTTTTACTAATATAAACGTTACATAGAAGTAATTTTTTAATTTTGTACGGCTAATAAGGTGCGTGGATGATACTCAAGAAACTCTCTGTTCTCAACTACAAAAATATTCTTCAAGCAGAAGTTACATTCTCTCCAAATGTCAATTGTTTCTTCGGGAACAACGGGATGGGGAAGACCAACTTGTTGGATGCAATCTATTATCTCTCGTTTTGCAAGAGTCATATCAATACTCCCGACTCTCAGATTATCAACAACGACAGGGATATATGCATCATTCAAGGAATGTATGATTATGATGGACGGGAAGAGGAAATGTTTTGCGCAATCCGTCGCAGGCAGAGGAAGCAGTTCAAGCGAAACAAAAAGGAATACGACAAGCTGTCGGAACATATCGGCCTTTTGCCTTTAGTAATTGTTTCGCCGGCTGATTCGGACCTTATCAGAGGAGGAAGCGATGAGCGGCGTCGTTTCTTGGACCTTATCATCTCTCAGCAAGACAAACAATACCTCCATGCCTTGATTCAGTATAACAAAGCATTGTTTCAAAGGAATGCTCTTCTCAAAAACCAAAGCCTTGACGCATCCCTCTACGATGTGTTGGAGCTACAGATGAGCATGTACGGACAGACTATCTTTGACAAAAGAAGAAAGCTCGTTGAGAGTTTTACCCCCATCTTCAACGAATACTACCAAAGGGTATGCCGCTCGGCAGAACAGGTTGGACTGCGCTATATCTCGCAGCTTGAGGGTAATGACTTGTCGGAGATGCTGGCCAAAGGCCGGGAACGCGACATGGTGCTTGGATACACCTCCCACGGTATCCATAAGGATGAGCTGGAAATGACTTTGGGCGAGACACTGATTCGTAAGGTTGGCTCGCAGGGGCAAAACAAGACCTGTTTGATTGCTTTGAAGTTGGCTCAATTTGTATTCCTGGCCAAAGAGGGGAGCACAATGCCTATACTGTTGTTGGATGATATATTCGACAAATTGGATGCAGCACGTGTGGCAGAAATCATCAAGCTTGTGAGCGGTAAAGGCTTCGGACAAATATTCATCACAGACACCAACCGTAAATATTTGGATGAGATTCTGCAGGCGATGAACAACGACTATGCTTTGTTCCGAGTGGAGCAGGGAGAGGTACAACCAATGGAGAACACCTTATGAAACGAAAAAACGCACAGACAATCGGAGAAGTGCTCAACGATTTCTTTAAAAGCAATACCGCGCTCTATGAAAAAATCATGGATACCAGAATTGAGCGTGCCTGGGAAGTGGTGCTCGGGCCGATGGTAATGAAGTATACCCGCAACGTATATGTACGCGGTCATGTGTTATATGTATCTCTTTCTTCTTCTGTATTGCGAAACGAGCTCACATTATGCCGCGAACGACTGATAAAGAGTTTAAACGAACACGTCGGCGCCACGGTTATTCGCGACATCGTTATCCGATGATAATTTCCTTCTCCGTAATAATCATGTCCATCTTCTTGTCGAAAGCCTCGGTGGGGATTGCATCCATCAGCTGAAAGTTGAAACAAAGACCAATCGTGGGTACATCCAACGAGGACAACCATCTGTCGTAATATCCGCCGCCACGCCCCAAGCGGTTCAGCCCACGGTCGAAAGCCACACCCGGAACAATCACCAAATCGATATCCTTCGCCGCAACCTCGGCCTCCAAATCATCAGGCTCCATAATACCAAAAGCTCCGACCTTCAATGCTTCAACGCCTTTGTAAGGGCTGAAACTCAAATCCTCACCAACCACCCTCGGTAGAAGAAGTTGCTTCTTTTCGTACCACCTCTCAAGCAGCCCCATGGTCTGCACTTCTCCGGCAATAGCATTATATAAGGCCACACATGAAGCCCCATGGAAGACATCTGTCTCCTCCAATCGCTTTTGTATAGCTTTGGAATGTGCAAGCAGTGTTGTTTCCCCGCATGAGCGTTTCAACAAGGCTATATGCCTCCGAATGCGTTGTTTGGAGGCGTGTAGCTCATTGGTTTGCATCTGCAACCTCCATGGTCGGGATGGATTTCCCTTCTTCAATAATCTTTACGGCACGCAAGAGGGTTGGGTCATCTTTTTGGAAGATGGGATAGAACCCGTCTTCATCGAAGAAGTTGCGCACGATATAGGCATGTAGTAATTTCTCTATCAGACCACCCGATATATTAATCAAGGCAGGAC
>CAVGKO010000253.1:0-2292 GCA_963629885.1 Anaerobutyricum sp. | reverse complement strand
GCGACTGCCGTCGGAACTTTCACTGAACATTTGGAAATGCCAACTCAGTGCTGAGTAATCATTGCTGAGCACTCCGTGATACCTGCTCAGTGCTGAGTAATCATTGCTGAGTGCTTTGTGATACTTGCTCAGTGCTGAGTAATCATTGCTGAGCGCTCCGTGATACCTGCTCAGTGCTGAGAAACCATTGCTGAGCGCTCCGTGATACCTGCTCAGTGCTGAGTAATCATTGCTGAGCGCTCCGTGATACCTGCTCAGTGCTGAGAAACCATTGCTGAGCGCTCCGTGATACCTGCTCAGTGCTGAGTAATCATTGCTGAGCGCTCCGTGATACCTGCTCAGTGCTGAGAAACCATTGCTGAGCGCTCCGTGGTACTTACTCAGTGCTGAGTAACCTGTTTTGAGGGGAGGTTTAAACCTTTTGGGTAAAAGGTATGAACCTTTTGGGGTGAAAGGTTTAAACCTCGATTTTTCCTGCCATTATTCAAACATCATTTCAACGGCGTTTGAATGGCGTTTTAATGGGAGAGGGAAACGATTTCTATAAGGTTGCCTTCGGGGCCAATGATGCAACTCTCGTAGCAGCCGTCGCCTGTGGTTCTTGGTCCACTCGCAACCTCGTAGCCGTCGCCACGCAGCCTTTCGGTCAATGTGTCCACAGCTTCATCGTTTGCCACCCCAAAGGCGAGGTGGATATATCCGCAGCGCAAGGATGAGGCTTCGCTCTTGGCAAGTCCCGGCCGGGTCATAACCTCCAGCCGTGAGCCATCGCCGAAGGACAGAAAATAGGATTTGAATCCGGTCTGCTTGTTGTGATATAGTTCACCCGGTGTGGCATCGAAATAGCGCACAAAGAAATCCTTCGCCCCTTCGAGGTCGAGGACATACATAGCAAAATGTTCTATCTTCATCTTAGTCGGGAATAATTATCTTTGCAAAGGTAACGAGTCTTGGATTAGAGGCTGATGCTGATTTATGACCAAATTGATACATGAAAAATGAGTTTGAAAGACGAACTTGGCGATAAGTTTTTGTTGCAGGATTTCACCGGCGACGACCATATATCGCAGTATATAGACCGCTATAAGGCCGTTGCTGCGGGGTATGCTCAGACCGAGAACGCCATTGCTGTATTGAGCGATTTGAAGGAACACTGTAGTTATATCTATTATGGTGGCATGGCGCAGACGTTGGGGATGTGTGAGAAAGGAACATATCGCTTGGTGCATTCCATTTGGGAGGAAGATGTGTTTGAGCGCATCGTCCCCGAATATTCGGACAAGAGGCATTGCGATGAGCTGAAGTTTATCAGTTTCTTGAGAAACAATCTCGGGCGCAACTCCGACTATTATCTTAAAAGCTTCATACGCATGGTAGGGATGGATGGAAGCGGATATGGGGTCTGTCATAGGATATTCTATGTTGTTACCCAAAAGCGTAGAAACATAAGGTTGGCGCTATGCCTCTATAACCTCACCGGGGAGGCTGAATTCGACAGCCGGGTTTGCAATTCCGCCAGAGGAGAGGTCTTCCTTTTGAATCAGCATGAATACGGTGACATTATTTCGGAGAGAGAGAAGGAAGTGCTGAGGCTCATAGATAAAGGGAAACTAAGCAAAGAGATATCGGAGATGCTTTTCATCAGTGTCAACACGGTGAATCGGCATAGGCAGAATATCTTGTCGAAGTTGCAAGCATCCAATTCGGTTGACGCTTGTAGGATAGCCAAACAATTGAAACTAATATGAGAAGTAAAACCATTATTTAGATATATGAAGCGGGGGAGATTTGGATAGCCAAACCTCCCCCTTTCATACGTCGCCATGATTGAAAGAGAATTATCTTTTTTTGCGGACAGGGATGTAGAAATCATCCTCTGTGAGTCCACACAACGAAGCCATTTGCTTGCAATAGTCCAAACGGAACGTGCGATGGTCGCGGGTGTCGGACCCAAAGGTAAGCTTAACGCCTGCCTTCTTTGCCATGAGAATAAACTCGGCATGCGGCGTGCGTGCCAGGTCGTTTATCTCTAAAGCTATCCCGCGTTTGCGTACGGCTTCGATAATCTGCTCCATGCGCTCTTTGGTCCAGTGCCTGTGATAATCGCGTGCAATGGAGGGCGGGAGGAATAGTGGCCAAGCGAAAATATCCAGCGGTTCGGGATTGTTGATAACATCCAGGTAGTGTTGCATGTTTTTCTCCATGAACTCTTCTGCGTCGGATATGTAGCAATCGTGTTCCCATACTTCAGCCACGTCGCCATACTTATTGCTGTTACGAATGGTTTGAGGG
>CAVGKO010000252.1:0-2314 GCA_963629885.1 Anaerobutyricum sp. | reverse complement strand
GTTCTTTTTCGAAAATCTCCCCGTCAATGAAGGTTGAAGGGCCTTCGGCCGTTTTGGGTTTTGTGTTGGAAGAATGTTCACGCGAAGCATTCAACGTAAAACGTATAACGACTTCCATGGTCCTACATCTACCATAGTCCTATTCCCTTCTTTTCGGTTGCGTACCTCCATGAAGGGGCAGCGGGGGATTCATGCACGATAAAAAGAAGAATCGATTTCGTAGTCTACGGGGAGAGATTCCTTCAGAAAGTTCTGTAGCAAATCCGCCCTAAGCATTCTGACGATTCTCTTCAGAGAGTTCTTGTCGGCCGACTTAATCTCCTCAGTAGCCGAGAGGCTGGGATAAGAGTCCAACACGCAATGCCAATAATTGAAATTGGTGGGAGCATGTCTCAGCACCGCATGAGTTCTGATAATCACGGGCTCTTGCTTGCTGAACTTATCCGTGTATTTTCGTTCTATGTCACTCTCGGGCACACTGGTTATGAACACCAGCGCATCCTTTTCCTTCTGAAAGAAATAAGGGACAGAGAATGGATAATCAAAGATGTCCTTCGCCATAAGAAACACCGGAAAACAGCTCGGGGTTACCTCATATTTCCCGTCGAGCTCGTCGGGGCGAACCTCTTCCCCTTCCCAATCGCGGACGTCTTGCCTGGGATGATAACAGAGATGCCGGCCATTGTCAAACAGACCGCCCAGAAGATTCAGGCTCATATTGAGCACTTGTCCTATTTTGTCTTCCCTGAGTTGTGAATGCCCATTGAACACGATGAACGCGTCCTCCTTGTTTCCATCCACACGTCTGGACACCGCCAAACCGGGGTATTCCAGCAGGAGATTTTTCATATTCATCACAGGGATATAGTCCGGCTGAGGCAATATTTCCTTTGGATAGTTCTCCATCTCCATGTGTCTCACAGCTTGGGTAACTCACCCACGTTATGCACCAGCTCCCCTATCGTCATCTCTCCATATACCAACAACTTTTGGCCATTGCGAATGGTGAAGTCCACCAAGGCATCAGCATCGCTTGCGCTCAGACTCATGGACAAGACCACTCCATCCGTCAGTACCTCCTGTATGCTGAGGGCGTCATCCGAATGGTTGTATTGCACCAGCACTTCCTTCGACGGGATGACGGAGAGTCGATTGGCGATTCTTTTGAAAGTCGCACGCAACGTCTCCCCCTCGGCGACATTCTTGTCGAAGGAGTCGATGAGCCGGGAGTAATTGTCGTTGAGACGTTTGGACGACTCAAGGACCGCAGACCCACCATTGTTGCTAAGAATGATGTCTAACGAGCATGAGCTGCCCGCCGTCCTATATGGCGCGGAGGATGTCACATACGCCTTTTCGGGATATGCGTAGAAGTATCCTCTTTGCGAATCGGTGGTAGCCAATTGGCTTCCCACGCAGCAGCATAATATACTTTCAACTAACATCACAGCAATATATTTTTAATCATTTCATCTTTCCAAAGCGCCGCATTCGACAAGAAATTCTCTATTTCCTGAGCGTCAAACACATAATTTGCCTCGGGCACTGTGTTAATGTCCAATTGAGCCAGGACGCAGTCTGAGATTTTCTTTCCGTCTTTCATCCTGATGCCGTCCATCATGTTGAACAGGAAGTTGACATCCACCTGTTTCTCACCGACGGACTTGGTCTTCTTTATCAGAAACGACATGTTTATGTCCTGACACGGAATGCCCTCAATGGACACTTGTGTCAGCACCTTTTGCCAGGAGCTCAACCTGCCGACAGGGTTATTGTCGGCCAATGAGACTAATGGACAATAGGCCAACCGCGTGGCGGGCATTTTCATCTCATCCAAAAAGCCACGGAAGCGCTCTGAACAAAAGCGTACGAAATCGAGCTCGACGCTCCCGGATTGTTGCACGGGAATCTGGACTATATCAATCTTGTTGAACAAGAACGACACGGTCAGAATGTTGCCCGCCTCATCCTTGCCGGACATTTGCCAAGGCATTCCCAACGAGAGATTGCCAAGAGGCATGTTGGGCACAGGACTCACTGAAGCGTCGACGTCGGGCAAGAACAAATCCTTGCACTTAGTGAAATTGTCGGGCGTGAAACCTATCGTCTGGGGATAGAATATTGAGGCTCGAATCTGTGTTATATTCATAAGCGTATCCATTTGTGCTTAATTGTTTGGTATTCAAATAAAAGAAAAAACTATCATCATTATCCAATCCGTCAGTATATTTTAGGGTAGTTTGTGTTCCTTCCAAATACGTTCGGAAAAGGTTGTTCTTGGTTGACACCCCTATCGTGAAGCTGTCTGCTCCGG
>CAVGKO010000251.1:0-2325 GCA_963629885.1 Anaerobutyricum sp. | reverse complement strand
CTCCCCTGCTCTTCATCACTGAGCAATCCGGTGACTTTATATAGAGAACTTTTAATCTCTTCGGCATGAGATAGAATCTCTAACTCTTGTTCCAGTTCTTCTTGCTCTCCGGCAATAAGATGAGCCTCTGTTAATTGCTCCAATTGGAAACGGATATAATCTTCTTCCTGTCGACTTTGAACAGCATTTTTCTTCAAATCCTCCAATTCTCTTTTTAGAGACTGATAACGGAGGTATTCATTGTGATAACGAGATAGAAGCACATCGTTTTTAGCCATTACATCAATCACTTTCATCTGGAAATGATTGTCTCTCAGCAGAAGGTTCTGATGTTGCGAATGGATATCGATGAGACGATTTCCCAAGTCTTTCATAATGGCAAGCGAGACCGGTGAGTCGTTGACAAAAGTGCGCGACTTACCGGAGGCAAACAATTCCCGGCGAAGGATACATATATTCGCATCATACTCTAAATCGTTCTCTTGAAAAAAATCGTTTAAATGATAGTCGGAGATATCAAAAGTTGCTTCTATAATACATTTGTCTGAACCACTCTTGATGCTCTTTATATCTGCCCGTTGCCCGAGAACAAGCGAGAGAGCCCCTAAGATGATAGACTTTCCGGCACCCGTTTCACCGGTGATGACCGATAGGTTGTTATCGAATAGGATATTCAGGTTGTCTATCAAGACGAAATTCTGAATGAATAAAGATTTCAGCATAACACTTTTATTTTTTGAGCGACTCTAAGCGCGCTGTCATTGAAGGATATAGGTTAGATAGCAATTTATATCCCTCTTGTTTTTCGGTTGTAGTTGCCTTGGAATAGATGGCAACGACCTCATCCAGTTTGGAATCGGCGAACATCTGCAGCAAGATGGAATTTGGTCGCACATTCTTCAATTCTTCCAAAGCCGGTAGTAGAGAAATAATGGTTGTACGTCCACGGTCGGCATTTGCTGCCATTTCATCAAGACCCTTTAGATGGTAACTATACCACATATCACGATAACCATCTGCAACATTTTCAGTCAGTGCGGTTACAATAGCATGACGGTTACGGTCATTATCAAATGCCTTCCATCCATTCCACGATGTTTGAGCTTGTGCCAATGTGACAACTTGTTGAGCCTGCTGGAAAAAAGTAGTTCCTCCCTTTTGAGAAAAACTGTCAAAATCGAGCCCAAGGATGGTATATAGATAGAATACAATTGTAGCCGTAAGATTATTATTCAATGAGTTCTCGGTATATTCCAACGGCTCGAATTCGGTATAATCAAAATCAAGTTGTGTGTCGCGAAAGTTCAATAGAGTGGTTATATAACTCGAGTTGTAGACAGGACGACTTGCTTGTACTTGTAGTTCTGCTTTGAAACTGTTTTCGGAAGACATTTCATTGACGATGATATTAAACGTACAGTCAATCCGTTCGTTAATCCCAAAGGTCGCATCCGTCCATTTCCGGTTGTTTATAAACTCAATTAAGGCATTCTGTAGTGTGGTAAACACTTGTTTATTGGTCCCTTGAATCTTGTCGCTATTGATTTTTACTTGGGCATTAAACTCATTAGCCCTTGTTTGCGCATTGCCGACAAGAGGAATGATTCCCAAAAGGAATAGAAACAACCATTTTTTTGTTATGCTCATCTTAGTAATGTTGCCAACTTGTTTACTATATCTATAGCTACCTCATGTTTCGATTTCAATGGATAACTGACCGATTCTCCCCGGCGGTCGATAATGGAAATCTTATTGGTATCGTAGCGAAAACAAGTTCCCGGGTCACGAAGCGAGTTCAACACGATGAAATCAAGATTCTTTTGCTTCAATTTGTTTTCGGCATTCGTTGTCTCATCGTTTGTCTCCAAGGCAAAGCCAACCAATACCTGCCCATCCCTCTTGATAGCGCCCAAGGATGCTGCTATATCCTTGTTTTCTATCAAGCGTAACGTCATTTCCCCATCTTTGCGTTTAATTTTTTTATCCGCTTGCACTACCGGGCGATAGTCAGCCACAGCAGCACACAAGATGCCTGCATCTGCATCTTTGAAAGCCGTCATTGCAGCTTCATACATCTCATCAGCACACTCCACATCCACACGATGAATGTTGGGATGCGTAGCCGTCAACGATACCGGACCGGCAATCAAAGTAACATCAGCCCCTTGCTGGGCACAAGCCTCAGCTAAAGCAAACCCCATTTTCCCGGAAGAATAATTACCTATGAAACGTACGGGGTCAATCTTTTCGTATGTCGGACCGGCTGTTATAACAATCTTTTTTTTTTTAAGATTAGTTTAAGAAGAAAAGAAATTATTTAAAAAG
>CAVGKO010000250.1:0-2344 GCA_963629885.1 Anaerobutyricum sp. | reverse complement strand
ACATACAGCTGCCTCTTCGCGGGGTGGAAAAGATTGGATGGAAGCCGGGCAGCGAGCTGAAGGAAGAGTCCGTGCCCTACAACGAGAAAAGCGACATCACATTCTACGTAGACCGCCCCACGGCATACACCAAAATCTACCCGGGTCAGTTTGCCATCTTCTTCCCCGAAGACGCTCATGCCCCCGGCATTGGCGAAGGCAATATCCGCAAGGTGGTGGTGAAAGTAAGCATCGACAAATAGAAAACCCCATAAGACATGGAAGACAGATTCTTGGAACTAATTGAAAACAGCATCAAGGAGCATTGGGACCTCCCTGCGTTTTCCGACTACAACGGACATACCTACCACTACAAGGATGTGGCTTGTCGCATCGCTAAGTTTCATATCATCCTCGAGCATGCCGGGGTGAAGAAAGGCGACAAGGTGGCGCTGGTGGGGCGCAACTCGTCGAACTGGGCAATAAGCTTCTTCGGCATTCTCTCGTATGGCGCCGTGGCTGTACCCATCCTCCACGAGTTTAAGCCGGATAATATCCACCATATTGTCAACCACTCGGAGGCCAAGGTGGTACTCGCAGGGGCAAGCAACTGGGAGAATATGAACGAGCAGATGATGCCCGACGTGAGGCTGTTTATGCTGATTGACGACTTCTCGGTCTTGGGCAGCAAGGACAGCGAGGTGAGCTCGGTGCGCGACCGCATCAACGAGCATTTCGGAAAGAAATATCCCCGCTCGTTTACCCCCGACGACGTTAGCTATCATAAGGAAGAGCCCGACGAGCTGGCTGTGCTGAACTACACCTCGGGCACAACAAGCTTCTCCAAAGGGGTGATGATTCCCTACCGCAGTCTGTGGAGCAACACCAAGTTTGCTGCCGACAACCTGCCGTTTATCCATCCGGGCGACAATATCGTTTGCATGCTGCCCATGGCTCATATGTATGGGTTGGCTTTCGAGATACTCAACTGCGTGAACAAGGGATGCCACATACATTTCCTCACACGCATACCCAGCCCGAAGATTATTGCCGACGCCTTTGCCCGCGTCAAGCCTACACTGATTCTTGCCGTGCCGTTAATCATCGAGAAGATTATAAAGAACAAGGTGTTCCCACAGCTGGAAAAGCCCCTCATCAAATTGATGCTGAAGCTGCCGTACGTGGACCAAAAGGTGCGCAGCGCCATTGTGGACAAGCTCACCGAGTCGTTCGGAGGCCGGTTTGGCGAGGTTATCATAGGTGGGGCGGCACTAAACAAAGACGTGGAAGAGTTTCTCCACTCCATAAAGTTTCGCTACACCATAGGCTATGGGATGACCGAATGCGGACCATTGATTGCCTACGAGCCGTGGGATACCTTCCGTCAAGGCTCAGTGGGACGTATTGTGGACCGCATGGAGGCACGTATCGACTCCTCTGACCCCATGAATGAGGTGGGCGAGATACTTGTAAAAGGCACCAATGTGATGCTTGGCTACTACAAGAACCCGGAGGCAACCCAAGCGGTTATGACCGACGACGGATGGATGCATACGGGCGACCTCGGCACGATAGACCAAGACGGCTTCCTCTATATCCGAGGACGCTGCAAGACAATGATACTCGGCGCAAACGGACAAAACATCTATCCGGAGGAGATTGAAGACAAGCTCAACAATATGCCGTGCGTGGCTGAGTCGCTTATCATCTCTCAAGGTGGTAAGCTGGTGGCTTTGATTTACCCGGATTGGGAACAGGTGGATAGAGCAGGCATACAACACTCCGGGATAGAGCAGCTGATGCAGCAGAACATCGACCAGCTCAATGCCGAGATGCCCGTCTATTGCAAGGTCTCGCACTTCAAGCTCTATCAAGAAGAGTTCGAGAAGACCCCCAAAAGAAGCATCAAACGCTACCTATACCAACCCGCCGAAGAGAACTAAAGTAGTCTGCCAATAGCGAAAGAACATACCCTCTCCGCACTACAACCGCCTCCCCCATGTCATTCTGAACTTGATTCAGAATCTCATACTAACCCCAGGGTTACTGCCACGATGACGAGTGCTGCCCCCTCATTGCTCATAGGTTACCTACATCCAAAGAATGCTTACAAAGCCAGAGGATGAGATTCCCCGGTCGGAGCACGGAATGACAGGGTGGATGGGGCTTGTGTTATGGTGAAAACCGCCGCCTCATTGCTCATAGGTTACCTACATCCAAAGAATGCTTACAAAGCCAGAGGATGAGATTCCCCGGTCGGAGCACGGAATGACAGGGTGGATGGGGCTTGTGTTATGGTGAAAACCGCCGCCTCATTGCTCATAGGTTACCTACATCCAAAGAATGCTTACAAAGCCAGAGGATG
>CAVGKO010000249.1:0-2368 GCA_963629885.1 Anaerobutyricum sp. | reverse complement strand
ACCGGAGTATCACCTCCTTGGCAACCACCTCTTGGAGGATGCCTACTCGCTGTTTATCGGCGCCATATATTTCCGTGACGAGAGGATGCTGAGGAAGGCCTCGCGCCTGCTGCGGCGGGAGCTGAAGGAACAGATACTGGAGGACGGCGCCCACTACGAGCAGTCACCCATGTATCACTGCATCCTGCTGGGCCGCCTCTTGGACTGTCTCTCGCTCTCGCAGCATGTGGACTCTCTCGACGGGCTATGGGAGATGAGGACATTCCTCATGGAGCGCGCCACACGGATGCTGGGGCACCTCGAGAGCATATGCTACGCCGACGGCACTTATCCTCTCTTTGGCGACTCAGCCCACGGCATTGCGCCCACGCCCTCACGGCTGTTTGGCTACGCCCGGCGGCTTGGCATCTCGTGGCAGCCCATACAGCTCTCTGCCTCGGGCTACCGCCACCTGCAAGAGGGAGCGATGGAGGCGTTTGTGGATGTGGGCAACATCATGGCATCCTATCAGCCCGGCCACTCGCATGCCGACACCCTCGGCTTTGAGCTACGCATCGGCGGCAAGCCCTTCATTGTGGACACAGGTATATCCACCTACAACAAGACACCGCGCCGAGGGTACGAGCGGAGCACCGAGGCTCACAACACGGTGACCATAGACCATCTTGGCTCCTCAAGCGAGGTGTGGAGCGGCTTCCGCATGGGGAGGCGTGCCAAGGTGACACTGCTGAAGGATGCCGGGAACATGGTGCAAGCCCGTCACGACGGCTACGCACCCATAATCCACGAGCGACAATTCGTGATGGACAGCCACGGCTTCACCCTCACCGACACCCTGAGGGGCAACACCCGCAAAGCACACTGCCGCCTGCATCTTGCTTCCGGCGTAAGGGTTGTGGACAGCCACGAGGGCCACGTCACCACCTCCCTCGCCACCATCCTTATCCATGGCGCCGAGGCAGTGAGCATCCGTGATTATAAATACTCAGAAACATACAACGAGTTTATCCCCTCTTCTCTCGTTGACATAACTTTTACAAACACACTTACCATAGAAATAAAAGAATGAAGACATTGATAGTTACTCCACGCTATGCACCCGAGATTGGGGCGGCACCAACAAGGTGGACCAATATGGCGAATGGCTTGGCGGACTGTGGCGACGAGGTGGACGTGCTGACGGCACTGCCCAACCATCCCAAGGGACGCATCTTTGAGGGTTACCGCGGGTGCCTCACCAAGAAAGAAACATGGGGCAAGTGCACCGTCTATCGCTACTGGACCTTGGCCACCATCTCGAAGAACCCGATAGTGAGGGGCCTCAGCATGATAGCTTTTGCCACCATGATGTGGGGCTTTGCCTTCCACCCACGCAGGATAAAGAAATACGACCGCGTCATCATCCAGACTCCCCAGCTGATAACAGCCATGTCTGCCATGATACTCTTCAAGGGACTATATAATAAGAAGGTATTCCTCAATATCTCCGACATATGGCCGCTGACAGCCGTGGTGCTGGGTGCCATGCGCCGGGAGAGCATCATCTACAAGGTGTTTGCCGCCATCGAACGCTATGTCTACCGCAAGGCGGACGGCATCATTGGGCAGTCGGACGAGATACTGGAGCACGCCGCACAATATCCGCACAAAGGCAGGATGTTCAGATACCGCAACCTTAAGCCTCTCGACACCTCGGTGGGGGTGCACCATAGGGGCGAGGTGCTGAAGGTGGTATACGCCGGTCAGCTTGGCATAGCCCAAGACATCCTCGGCATCATCCGTGGTGTCGACTTCAAAGCCATCGGCTTGGAGATGCATATCTACGGCGGCGGCAAGCAGAAGGAAGAGGTGGAAGACTACATCGCCCGCCACCCCGGCAACGTGTTCTACCATGGTATGGTGAGCAAGGAGGAGATGACCAATGAGCTGCGCAAATACGACGCCTCGCTTATCCCCCTGGCTGTGCGCATACCCGGTGCCGTGCCCTCCAAGATATTCGACACCCTGCCCATGGCCATGCCCATAGTGTTCTGCGGTGGCGGCGAGGGAGCGAAGATTATCGAGGACAACAACCTTGGCTACACATCCACTCCCGGCGACTACGAGGCACTGACAGCCAACCTCAGGAAGCTGGTAGCCCTGACAGCGGACGAATACACCGCCATCTCAGCCCGCTGCCTCGACTTCAGCCACAAAGAACTAGATTTCACCAAACAGATTCACGACTGCTGGAAGTTCTTGAACGGTGTTGGGTGATGGGTGCCAGGGTGAAGGAATCCGTTTGAATCCGTTTATGTTCCGCGGAATATAGAAGGTGTTGGGTGTTGGGTGTTGGGTGAATGAATCCGTTTGAATCCGTTTATGTTCC
>CAVGKO010000248.1:0-2400 GCA_963629885.1 Anaerobutyricum sp. | reverse complement strand
GCCTTGAATGCGGCTCCAAGAACATCGGCGCTGTTGTCGCCTGCGCTCTTTACAACGGACGTGCTACCTTGCGCATTGCGAAGTTCTACGTTGAACGTCTTGCTGCTACCGTTACGGTCTACGGTTACTTGAACCTTATCACCGGGGCGATACTTGCTGATTTGTTCCTGCAAGGCATTTGCTGTTTTGATTTTCACACCGTTGACAGCTGTGATGACATCACCTTTCTCAATGCCGGCTTCTTTTGCAGAGCTTCTTTCGGAGAAGTCGGATACGCATGCACCCTCCGAAACCTTTATCTTCGATTTCAGCTCGGTCAGCTCTTCTTTGTATTTGCTGTCCAGGTTCGGACGACTCAGATTGTCTGCAATATCACCTACACTCATCATCAATACACCGAGGACGGCACGCTGAACAGTACCATATTGCTTCAAATCGCTTGCCACCTTACCGGCAATACTGATAGGTACAGCGAAGGAATATCCGGTAAAGTTGCCCGTTTCGGAGTATATCGCTGTATTGATACCCACCAATTCGCCTTTCGTGTTCACCAAAGCACCACCACTGTTGCCCGGGTTTACTGCAGCATCGGTCTGTATAAACGATTCAATCTTTTTCTCTCCCGCCATGGATATGCCACGTCCTTTTGCACTGACGATACCGGCAGTTACTGTTGATGTCAAGTTGAACGGGTTACCAACAGCCAATACCCATTCTCCTACTTTCAACTTCTCGGAATCGCCAAACGGGATTGTTGGCAGGTCTTTTGCCTCCACTTTAATCAATGCAATATCGGTAGTCGGGTCTGTACCAATCAACTTGGCTTGGAATTTACGGTTGTCGTTTAATGTTACTTCCAACTCATCGGCACCATCAATCACATGGTTGTTTGTGATAATATATCCGTCCGTGGAAATAATCACTCCGGAACCGGCACCTACGCGAGGTTGCTGTTGCGGCCGTTGGAAACCTCCACGATTCCCGAAACCGAAGAAATACTCAAACGGGTCTACGTATTGCTGACCATCGTCGTCAGAAGATTGTTTGGCATTTGTCGTTGCCTTGATATGCACAACTCCGTGCACAGTACTTTCTGCTGCTGCAGTAAAATCCGTATTCTCTGCTGCTACGGTATTCATACCTGCCAATCTGTAAAACTGATTGAAAGTATTTGCAGATGTTGAGTCCGATGCATTATATCCGGTTTGATTCTTATTCATCAGATAAGCACTCGTCCCCACTGCTGCTCCGGCGCTGATAGCTGCCACAAGAACAACACCAAGTACATTTTTCCACATTGTTTTCATACTCATTTTCGTTTTATCAAACACTTAAATTTAACATTTTTCTTTTGACAAAGGAAACTCAAAAAGCGTGCAATTATTCTATTTGTCTTTCATTTTTTATCACTTTTAACGGCGAAATATACGGGGTTAACTGCGCTTAACCGTACTGTGCATAACAAAGTACCGCTTTAACAATCGTTTCCTCTTGTCTTTTTGTCAGTTTTGGCGTTAAGCATGCCGCAATTTGTCATATTTCTTTGAAAGGTGACAAGAGAATCCGGAGAATTATAATTGTTGTGACAAGTGGAACCATCAGACTTCTTCGGGTTTGGCTAGTGGTTTCTTGTGGTGGACAAAAGATATATCTTTCGCCTTCAAAAGACGGGACTTTTGAACTCAAAAGATATATCCTTTGAAGTCAAAAGACGGGACTTTTGTTTGAGAAACATATATCTCTTGTTTTGGGGGTTATTGTATCACCACTAGATTTGAATTTTGGATGAACATTTGGTATCCTTTGCCATTGATTTGTTTTATCTCAATGACCGGAATCGAATTCAAACGTTTTCGTAGGTTTCGGATTGTATTGGATACGGCATCACGGTCTGATTTAGACAATCCGTTTCTTATCGACCGAGTTAAAACATACTCGCATATATTTTCGTGAGTCAATATATATTGTTCCGTTGAGATGAAAAGGGAAAAAAGCTTCAACAGATTTCCAGATAGATAAATATCAGAACTTTGCTTATAACACAGACCTCCATGTTCTTTATCAAAAGATAAATCTTCCGACAATTTAATCCATTCGATTGTATTACTTTGAACCAATAACCCGGGCAATTGTTTCTTTTCCTCTTGGGCTATTTGTTGTTGCGACAGAGGCTTTCTATCAGAAGTTCGGTGCATTCCAAACTTGTAACTACAAACGATACCACCCAACAACAAAAATCCCATCCCGCAAACCATCCACATTAAGTAGCCGTAGTTCCAAATCGTTCCAAAGGGGAGTTTTATATAGGCTTGTAACGAGATGTTTTTGTCCTGGTTTTCGTCAATTCGATAAATGATTTGTTTCAACGGAATTGCTTCCACATAAAAGATACTATCTGAG
>CAVGKO010000247.1:0-2400 GCA_963629885.1 Anaerobutyricum sp. | reverse complement strand
AGTTACTTGTGCCATAGAAGGCACGGAAATAAACACGGCCAATAATATCGTCAATCCAAATATTTTCATACGACTATTTTTAATCTATGAGCAAAGATAGTTTTTATATCTGAAATATATCGGCAACACTTTTGTTTTCAAAAACATCTTTTTTAAAGGCTCATTTTTTGGAGTCCCAATAAGAGTTATATCATTCTGATTACCTACTTTTGCGGAAAGATATAAACATTTATGTAGGGACTGTATGAAAACACTGGAAAGATTAGTCGCAGAGAAATTATTAAAGATTAAAGCTGTTAAATTGCAACCTGCAAATCCGTTTACATGGGCTTCGGGTTGGAAATCTCCAATATATAACGACAACCGAAAAACGCTTTCTTATCCGGCTGTTCGCAGTTTTATCAAATTGGAATTAGCTCGCATAATCAGCGAAAAGTATGAGCATGCAGATGCTATTGCCGGTGTGGCTACAGGGGCTATTGCTCAAGGTGCATTGGTAGCAGACTTGCTTGGATTACCTTTCGTATATATACGTGCAACACCAAAAGACCACGGATTGGAAAATCTTATTGAAGGTGAGCTAAAACCAGGTTCTAAAGTAGTTATTGTTGAAGATTTGGTGTCGACCGGAGGTAGCAGTCTGAAAGCAATACAGGCAGTACGCAATTTCGGATGCGAGGTGGCCGGTATGGTCGCCATTTTCACATATGGATTTCCTATTGCTGTAGAAGCATTCAAAAACGCAAAAGTGCAATTGACAACATTGAGCAACTACGATGCGGTTTTGGAAGAAGCCGTGCGCACGAATTATATCAACGAATCTGAAATTTCAATCCTACAGCAATGGCGTAAGGACCCTTCCTCTTGGAATCCAAATATTTAATTTTACGGGGTTCGGAATATGACAGAATTTGTAAGTGACATCAAGGCTATCCCCTACAATGAGGACCGCATCTATACCGTGTTGTCTGATTTATCCAATTTGGAACGAATCGCAGACCGTATTCCGCAAGATAAAGTCAAAGATTTCAAGTTCGATAGCGATTCTTGCAGTTTTGTTGTTGACCCCGTGGGCAAGATTTGTTTCGAGATTGTAGAACGTGAGCCCAATAAAACAATCAAATTTGCAACTACGAATTCGCCGATACCATTCTTTTTATGGATTCAGTTGAAGCAAGTAGCAGAG
The DNA here is from genome assembly GCA_963629885.1 of Anaerobutyricum sp. GTDB lineage: Bacteria > Bacteroidota > Bacteroidia > Bacteroidales > Tannerellaceae > Parabacteroides. Next base: position 1,214 of record CAVGKO010000247.1, on the reverse strand, counting down.
GTTGACACACGACTACGAATAACAGTTAGAGCAGAGCTGAATCCGTTTATTGAGCCAATGGTATCTAAACCATTGAAGAATGCTCTTGACAAAATCTCGACCATAATAGCATCCTTGCCCTATTAATCATCCGCAACATGGCTCAGAAACTTTGGGAAAAAAATATACAGGTCGACAAGGAAGTCGAAATGTTTACTGTAGGCAAAGACCGTGAAATGGACCTCTACCTTGCCAAGTACGATGTTCTTGGTTCGATGGCCCACATAACAATGTTAGAGAGTATCGGTCTGCTCGAAAAGAAAGAACTGAAAGTCCTTCTTGCCGAACTCAAAAGCATATATACCGATGCTGATTGTGGTAAATTCTTGATTGAAGAAGGGGTGGAAGATGTTCATTCTCAAGTTGAGCTATTGTTGACACGCCGTTTGGGTGATATTGGCAAGAAGATTCACAGCGGACGCTCACGCAATGACCAAGTCTTGCTTGATTTGAAATTGTTTACACGAGCACGGATTCAAGAATTAGTAGGATTGACCAATGAGTTGTTTGAGGTTCTGATTACTCAAAGTAATCGCTACAAGGGTGTGCTGATGCCCGGGTACACTCATCTGCAAATAGCTATGCCATCTTCTTTTGGTCTATGGTTCGGAGCTTATGCCGAGAGTTTGGTTGATGACTTACAGTTGATGCAGGCAGCCTATAAGGTATGTAATCGAAACCCATTGGGTTCAGCTGCCGGATATGGGTCATCCTTCCCATTAAACAGACAGATGACGACTGATTTGCTTGGATTCGACACATTGGATTACAATGTGGTATATGCACAAATGGGACGTGGTAAAATGGAACGGACAGTAGCTTTTGCTATGGCTGGTATTGCTGCAACACTGTCAAAATTAGCATTCGACGCTTGTATGTTCAGCAGCCAGAACTTCGGGTTCATCAAGTTGCCCGATAAGTTCACCACCGGTTCAAGTATTATGCCACATAAAAAGAACCCGGATGTTTTTGAATTGACACGTGCAAAATGTAACAAGATACAGGGCTTGCCTCAACAAATCACACTTATATGCAACAACCTTCCATCAGGATATTTTCGCGACTTGCAAATCATCAAGGAGGTGTTTCTGCCTTCTTTCGATGAATTGAAGGATTGCCTCCGTATGGCGACACACATGATACGCGAAATAAAGGTTAATGAACATATCTTGGAC
>CAVGKO010000246.1:0-2406 GCA_963629885.1 Anaerobutyricum sp. | reverse complement strand
ACTGACGGAGTACGCTTTTCTGTTTCTCAAACTACATCAGTTGTTTGTCCATATCCCAATAGACAACGAAGCCAGCAAAGCCATATTCAGCCGTTGTGGATTCACTTTTTCGGGAGTGCTAAAAGACTGGAATACGGCAGAGAGGGGCTATTCCGACGTCATGATAATGCAAAAGATTCACTCCTCGAAATAATTAGTTGTTTAGAGAGCGTGATGTTCTCTGAACAACTTCAAGCGTTCTTCCAAGAGGTCATATTGGTGAGGCTTGATGAACGAAGTACAAGCCCGCAAACCTTCCTGCTTACTGCCGGTTGTGCTCAAAGAGATGGCGCTCACTCCGTAATATATAAGTTCTTTCATCAACTCCCCACCGGTCATTCCGGGATAACCAATTGTAAAATAGAAACCATCGGCAATCGGTTCATCCAAGTCATGGTCGTAGACAATCTTAAACCCATATGTTGTGAAGATTTTCTTCAATCTCTCGGCGCGACGTCCATACTCCTTTATCTCTGACACAAAATCGAACCGACCATCGGACGCTGCCTTAAACATCGCAGCCAATGCAATTTGCGCCGAATGACTGGTGCCCGATGAGAGGGCATATAGTACGCGGTGAATATAAACCGGCCCAAACTCACCACCGCCATAACGCTTCGCCAGCCCCGGGAAAGTTCTATGATAAAGCTTATTGGATATAGCAGTCACACCAATGCGTTGACCGGCGTAACTAAATGCCTTTGAACCGGAAATTTGTAGGATATAATTGTCTGTATAACGTGCAACAGTTGCCTGATAAGGAGCTTCGAAAGGTTTGCCAAGTTCCTTACGAAAATCCATGGCAAAGTAGGCAAGGTCTTCAATCACTATTGTGTCGTATTTGTTGGCAACCTCACCAATAGTCTTCAATTCTTCCTCTGTAAGACAAAACCACGCCGGGTTGTTAGGGTTCGAATAAATCATGGCAGCAATATTGCCCTTAGAAAGGTAGCTTTCCAGCACAGCACGTAATTTCTCGCCTCTATATTCGTAAACGTCAAACGACTCGTATTTATACCCCATCACCACAATTTGCTGCTTCTGCACGGGGAATCCCGGGTCGATAAACAAGATTGTGTCTTTCCCTTCCGTGCACTGCCCGCAAGTAAGAAACGAGGCAAATGTGCCTTGCATGGAACCGGTTACCGGAACACAGCACTCCGGAGCCACGTCTACATTAATGAATGCCTTGATAAATCTGGAAGCCTCGGCTTTCACCTCCGGCACGCCGTTGATATTAGGGTAGATGGATGCGACACCGCTCTTTAATGCATTTATTTCTGCATCAATACCAACCTGCGACGGTTTAAGCCCGGGCACGCCCATTTCCATGTGTATAAACTCTGTGTTTGTCTCTTCTTCCAACTTGGTGGATATGGCAACCACCTCACGGATAGTAGCCTTTCCAAAGTCAGCCAATCCGCAATTGTCTATTATTCTATTAACAGTCTGATAATCTACCGGAGTGTTTTTCATACTTCTTTCTGCTTAAGTTACGAGCAAATGTAGGTATTTATTGGGAATTTCGTAAGCATAAAATATGTACTTTTGCGTCCTTGAAAAGGATTAAGACAGGTGGAAGATTATCTGAGTCAGCTTAACGACAATCAGCGTGAGGCTGTTGTTTACAACGATGGGCCATCGTTGGTGATTGCCGGTGCCGGTTCGGGTAAGACAAGAGTGCTTACCTACAAGATTGCCTACCTTTTAGAATCAGGAATTGCGCCTCAAAACATTCTCGCACTCACCTTTACCAACAAGGCGGCACGTGAGATGAAAGAACGCGTTGCCAAGATAACCGATAGCCAAATAACACATCGATTGTGGATGGGAACGTTTCATGCCATCTTTTCTCGTATACTTCACATCGAATCCGAATATATAGGTTATCCATCCAACTTTACAATATACGATGCAGCAGATACGAAAAGTCTGCTGAGGTCAATTATCAAAGAGATGCATTTGGATGACAAAGTGTATCGTTTGGGTATGATACAAAACCGCATCTCGAACGCCAAGAATGCGTTGGTTACATGTACGGCTTACGAACAATCCATGGAGCTGAAGCAATACGACATCAATTCAAGAGTGCCATTGATTAGCGAGATATACAAGTGCTACCAGAATCGTTGCCGGAAGGCAGGGGCGATGGATTTCGATGATATGTTGCTCCAAACTTATATTCTGTTTCGCAATCATCCGGAGATATTGGATAAGTATCGCAACATATTTCGCTATGTATTGGTGGATGAGTATCAAGACACCAATTACGTGCAACATCAGATTGTAAGGATGCTTTGTGAGCAGCACCGGCATATATGTGTGGTGGGCGATGATGCTCAGAGCATTTACTCTTTTCGTGGAGCC
>CAVGKO010000245.1:0-2412 GCA_963629885.1 Anaerobutyricum sp. | reverse complement strand
GATACCTTATCCTTAAAGATACCCCAAGTGGCAATACGCTCACAAGCAGCATCCCAGCCCTTCTTACCTACAGCATTCTTGTCTTCAGCCAACCAGAAATTACCGCTGTCTTCAACAGTAAAACGGTCTTTCTTATAGAAGATTGCCGAATATTCGCCTTGAGTTTTACCATCTATTCTGCCGACACCGATATAACCATACTCCGGCAAGCGGGCCAAAAGGTCGTTCAACTGGTTGTTCAGCACCTCTTGTGCACCCACAATGTCCAAGTCATGAAACTTAATCAAACCGGCAGCCAAATCTTTACGGTTGCTCCACTGATTGTCTCCATCAGCCTCTGTATCCATACGGATATTATACGTCATTACTTTCAACGGCGTATCCGATTGCTTCGGTCCTTGACAACTGGCGAGCAATAGAACAGAGAGAATACTCAATAAAATCTTTTTCATAACATTCGTATATTTATTATTACGATAGCAAAAGTAAACCATCTACACAGATTAAGCAAAAAATAAAAGAAGCTGCGTCGTAATTAGGTTTTTCGTCGCTTTTTCGACCCCGGACAATCGGCGGGTGTTTTAGCGAGGTACGAACCTTTTGCCCGAAAGGTTCGTACCTTTTCCTCAAAAGGTTCGTACCTCCGGGAAAACTGGGTGTTGACAGTCTGTTTTCGGTTATTCGAACAATTCACCCGATTTGTACGAATAAATTGACGATTTTATTCGTATAACTGCACAAAGAGAAGTTTTCCCCCACTTGATATCAAGTTCGTTTTTCGCCCTTCGTTTCATCAGCATTCCAATACCGTTCGGGCGAAAAAAAAGGCTGCGTCTATTCGACGCAGCCCCTCTTATTCTAAGACGAATCTTTTACTCTCCTTCTTTATCTTTATCCATTTCGTTGAAATCAACAATGTTCTTACGATTGGCAATGATGCGGTCGAACTCATCCTTAGCACCAACAACCAATTTGTCGAACTCTCTCTGACCTGTTCCGGCAGGAATCAAATGACCGCAGATAACGTTTTCTTTCAGACCTTCCAAATAGTCTACCTTACCGTTAATAGCAGCTTCGTTCAACACCTTCGTTGTCTCCTGGAATGAGGCAGCCGACATAAAGCTGCTCGTCTGCAATGCTGCACGCGTAATACCCTGAAGAATCTGATTGGCAGTAGCAGGAACCGCATCACGAACCTCAACGAGCTTCAAGTCGCGGCGCTTCAACATACTGTTCTCATCCCTCAGTTTACGGGCAGTTACAATCTGACCCTTTGCGAGCGTCTGCGAGTCACCGGCATCGGTAACCACCTTCTTACCCCAAATACGGTCATTCTCTTCCATTACATCCAACTTGTCGACAATCTGTTGTTCCAAGAAACGAGTATCACCCGGGTCAACCACTTCTACCTTACGCATCATCTGACGAACGATAACCTCGAAGTGTTTGTCGTTGATTTTCACACCCTGCAAACGATAAACGTCTTGTACCTCGTTCACGATATATTCCTGAACAGCCGTCGGACCTTTTATCGCAAGTATGTCTGCCGGGGTAATTGCACCATCCGACAACGGCATACCGGCACGGATATAGTCATTTTCCTGAACCAAAAGTTGTTTTGACAGAGGCACCATATACTTCTTAACCTCACCCAACTTGGAAGTTACAGTAATCTCACGGTTACCACGCTTAATCTTTCCGAACCCAACTTCACCGTCAATTTCAGAAACGACAGCCGGGTTAGACGGGTTACGCGCTTCGAACAACTCTGTTACACGAGGAAGACCACCGGTGATATCACCAGCCTTACCTACAGCACGCGGAATCTTAACAAGAACCTCACCTGCTTTAACCGAGTCGCCTTCTTCCTTGATTACGTGAGCACCCAAAGGCAATGAATAGTTCTTCAGGTTGTTACCCTCATCGTCTACGATATGGGCAACCGGAGCTTTTGTCTTGTCTTTCGGCTCGATGATAATCTTTTCCTTCAAGCCCGTAGTCTCATCGCTCTCTACCTTATAAGTAACGCCTTCCTCTACGTTCTCGAACTTAATCTTACCGGAAGTTTCCGACACGATAACGGCATTGAACGGGTCCCATTCGATGATTACATCACCCTTGCTAACCTTATCTCCATTATTGAAGAACAGCTTAGAACCATAAGGAATGTTATGAGTCAGAAGTACAATCTTCGTATTCGGGTCAACGATACGCATCTCAGCCAAACGGCTCACAACAACATGATATTTCTTTTCCGAAGGAGCAACATCAGCTTCTACAGCACGAAGCTCTTCTATTTCCAAAATACCATCGTACTTGGATGTGATATTGTTTTCCGTTGCGATGTTCGAAGCGATACCACCGACGTGGAATGTACGCAACGTAAGCTGAGTACCCGGCTCTCCGATAGAC
>CAVGKO010000244.1:0-2414 GCA_963629885.1 Anaerobutyricum sp. | reverse complement strand
GCAACGAAACGAATTAAGCGTGCATTAGTCTCAGTATTTCATAAAGAAGGGCTGGACGAAATCTTAAAGAAACTCCACAGTGAGGGCGTTACATTCCTCTCAACCGGTGGAACTCGTACATTTATTGAATCATTAGGCATCCCTTGTGATGCAGTGGAAGACCTGACGGGTTATCCTTCAATCTTGGGCGGACGCGTAAAGACTCTTCACCCGAAAGTTTTTGGTGGCATTCTTAACCGCAGAGACAATGCGGGCGACAAAGAACAGATTGCCCAATACGAAATCCCCGAAATCGACCTCGTGATAGTAGACCTCTATCCATTCGAGGAGACGGTTGCCTCGGGCGCAGAAGAACAAGCAATCATTGAAAAGATAGATATAGGCGGTATCTCGTTGATACGTGCCGCAGCAAAGAACTACAACGATGTTGTTATTGTGGCATCCAAGGCACAGTATCAGCCCCTGATGAACCTGTTGAACGAGAAGGGTGCGGAGACTACCATAGAAGACCGTCGTTGGTTTGCCAAAGAGGCTTTCGCGGTCTCTTCGGGCTACGACTCGGCAATATTCAACTACTTCGACGCTCAAGAAGGTTCTCATATGCGTGTGGCTATCGACCAGCCGATGCATTTGCGCTACGGCGAGAATCCTCATCAGGCAGCCAAGTATTATGGCAAGTTTGATGCTATGTTCGACCAAATCCATGGCAAGGAAATATCCTACAACAACCTTTTGGATATAGATGCGGCTGTCAGCCTTATCGACGAGTTCAGTGAACTGACATTTGCCGTTCTGAAACACAACAATGCTTGTGGTATTGCTTCGCGTCCTACAGTGCTCGAGGCTTGGAAAGATGCCTTGGCAGGTGACCCGGTATCGGCCTTCGGTGGTATCCTTGTTACCAACGGCACTATTGACAAAGAAGTGGCAGAGGAAATCAACAAGATATTCTTCGAGGTAATCATTGCTCCGGAATATACAAAAGACGCTTTGGAGGTATTGATGCAGAAGAAAAACCGCATCATATTGGTTCGCAAAGAGGCGAAGACAAACACTATACAGTTCCGCTCGTTGCTTAACGGCGCACTGATGCAAGATAAAGACCTCAGCATACAGACAGAGGCTGACCTTGAGCCGATGACCGAAAAGAAGCCGACAGCTCAGGAGACTGAAGACCTCTTGTTTGCCAACAAATTGGTAAAAAACAGCAAGTCGAATGCCATTACGCTGGTTAAGAACAAACAACTTTGTGCCAGTGGCGTTGGTCAGACTTCGCGTGTGGATTCTTTGAAGCAGGCAATTGAGAAAGCCCGTTCTTTCGGGTTCGACCTCAATGGCGCTGTTATGGCTTCGGATGCCTTCTTCCCATTCCCCGATTGTGTTGAGATTGCAGACAAGGCCGGTATCACTGCTGTAATACAGCCCGGTGGTTCGGTAAAAGATAACTTGTCGGTTGACTATTGCAATGCACACGGTTTGGCTATGGTTAAGACGGGAGTCCGTCATTTTAAACACTAAAAACATAGTATTGAAAATGGGATTATTTTCTTTTACTCAAGAATTGGCGATGGACCTTGGTACCGCGAATACCATCATCATTAGTGGTGGTAAAATCGTGGTGGACCAGCCGTCAGTGGTCGCTCTTGACCAACGTACCGACAAGGTGTTGGCCGTTGGAGAGAAGGCGCGTCAGATGCACGGGAAAACACATGAGAATATTCGTACCATCCGTCCGTTGCGTGATGGTGTGATTGCTGATTTCTCTGCTGCCGAGCAAATGATACGCGGCATGATTAAGATGATAAATTCGAAGCGTCGTTGGATTACTCCTTCTCTCAGAATAGTTGTTTGTATCCCGTCAGGAAGCACCGAGGTGGAAATCCGTGCCGTGCGCGACTCTGCCGAGCATGCCGGAGGTCGCGATGTCTATATGATTTACGAGCCGATGGCAGCTGCGATAGGTATAGGTGTCGACGTTGAAGCACCGGAAGGAAATATGGTGGTTGATATAGGTGGCGGTACAACCGAGATTGCCGTAATCTCATTGGGTGGTATCGTTTCCAATAAGTCAATCCGTATTGCCGGTGATGAACTGACAACAGATATTATGGAATATATGCGCCGTCAGCATAACGTAAAAATCGGTGAGCGTACGGCAGAACTGATTAAAATAAATGTTGGCTCAGCTCTGACTTACCTTGATAACCCACCGGAGGATTATGTTGTGCATGGTCCGAACCAGATGACAGCCCTTCCGATGGAAGTGCCCGTCTCGTATCAGGAGATAGCGCACTGCCTTGAGAAATCTATCTCCAAGATGGAAGCAGCTATCTTGAGCGCACTCGAACAAACGCCTCCCGAATTGTATGCCGATATCGTTCGTAACGGTATCTATTTGGCAGGTGGCGGTGCAC
>CAVGKO010000243.1:0-2444 GCA_963629885.1 Anaerobutyricum sp. | reverse complement strand
GGCATACCTTGCGGGTAATAAACGCGTAGTGAAGTTTGTTCCTGCCTCGGGTGCCGCCAGCCGTATGTTTAAGAATCTGTATGAGTTTCTCTCGGCTCCCTACAGCGTGCCGACAAACGATTTTGAGAAGAAGTTCTTTGGCGAGATAACCCGCTTTGCTTTCTATGATGCCTTGAATGCCGTTTGCTTGGCTAACGAACAGAAAGATATCCCCGCATTGATGGCTGAGGGTAGCTATAAGGCTATTGTAAGCAATCTCTTGGAAGAAAAAGGCCTCGGCTACGGGCGGCTGCCCAAGGGCCTGTTGCAGTTCCACCGCACCAACCTGGGCGTGCGCACTGCCATGGAAGAGCACCTGGCTGAAGGTGCCATGTATGCCAAAAACAATGCCGGCGAGGTGAATATCCACTTCACGGTATCCCCGGAGCATCAAGCGCTGTTCGAGAAGCTGGTGGAGGAGAAGAAGAAGGCGTATGAAGAGAAGTTCTCGGTCACCTACGACATCTCTTTCAGCACGCAGAAGCCAAGCACCGACACTATTGCAGTGGATATGGACAACAATCCCTTCCGCGACAAAGACGGCAACCTTGTGTTTCGTCCCGGCGGCCATGGGGCATTGATTGAGAACCTCAACGACGTGGATGCCGACGTGGTGTTTGTGAAGAATATCGACAATGTTGTGCCCGACAATTTCAAATGTGCCACGGTAATCTACAAGAAGGTGCTGGCGGGTGTTTTGGTCACCCTCCAGGAGCGCATCTTCGGCTACCTTCGCCTGATAGAGACTGGTAAGTATACCCACCTTCAGGTTGAGGAGATGATACACTTCCTGCAAGACGAGTTGTGCACAAAGAACCCGGAGACCAAATACCTGGAGGATGCCGAGCTCATTCTATATATAAAGAACAAGTTTCTGCGTCCGCTGCGTGTATGCGGCATGGTGAAGAATGTGGGCGAGCCGGGCGGCGGTCCGTTCTTGGCAAAGAATCCCGACGGCACAATCTCACCGCAGATTCTTGAAAGCTCGCAGATAGATTTGAGGGACGAGGCGAAGAAGGCCATGTTCGAGAAAGGGACACACTTCAATCCGGTTGATTTGGTTTGTGCCCTTAAGAACCATAGGGGCGAGAAATACAACCTGCCCGACTACGTGGACAAGAACACAGGCTTTATCTCCCAGAAGAGCAAGGACGGGCGCGAACTGAAGGCATTGGAGCTCCCGGGACTATGGAATGGCGCGATGAGCGACTGGAACACAGTGTTTGTGGAGGTGCCCATCGAGACCTTCAACCCGGTCAAAACCGTTAAGGACCTCCTGCGTCCGGAACATCAGTAGGGTATACGTTTTTTTGCAATTAGGATAATAATACATACATTTGTGTGATTAAAATTTAATTATGCCATGAAAGAAAATGAGAAGAAAGGAATCTCACGTAGAGACTTCCTCGGCTTGTCCGCCTTAGGGTTAGCCGGTTTCACAATCCTTCCCAGTTGGTCGATGGGCGGTGTGCGAGTAGCGCCGAGCGACCGCGTGGTGCTTGGCTTCATCGGGCTTGGCAGACAAGGGTTGTCTGACTTCACAAGCTTCTCCACTTGTCCGGGTGTACAGGTGGCTGCTTGTTGTGATGTAGATTCAATTAAACGCGAACGTTTTGCCCGCAGGGTTAAAGCTTGGCAGAAGGAATTGGGCGTAACACAGCGTTGCGACGGTTACGAGTTCTACGAGGAAATGTTGGAACGCAAGGATATCGACGCAATAGAGGTTGCAACGCCTGACCACTGGCATGCTTTGGCAACAATCCACTCCTGCCAGGCAGGTAAGGATGTATATTGCCAGAAGCCTTTGGCATATACCATCTCCGAAGGATTGTCGATGGTAAAAGCCGTACGCGACAACAAACGTGTGTTGCAGGTTGGTAGCCAGCAACGTTCAAGCAAGGAGTTCCAGAAAGCCATCGAGTTGGTACGCAGTGGTGCAATTGGCCATATCGAGAAAATCTATTCTCGCGTTGGTGCGCCTCCCAAACCATACGACCTTCCGGAAATGCCTGTTCCCGATAGCTTGAACTTCAACCAGTGGATGGGCCCGTTGAACGACCCGAAGATTCACTATCACGAAGATATCTGTCCGCCCGTTTCTCTCGACCCGCAAAAGGACGAGCACTGCTGGGGCGCATGGCGCTGGTATCAGGAGATGGGTAACGGTTATACCTCAGACTGGGGTGCCCATATGTTCGACATAGGTCAGGCAGCCATCGGTATGGACGGCTCGGGACCTGTTGAGTTCATACCTGCAGGCTATAACGGACAGAAATATGCTGCAATGGTATATGCCAACGGTATAGTTATGACCGAACAGCCCTATCGCGAGGATGACGAGAACGCACAAGGTTTGAAGTTCATCGGCGATAAGGGATGGTTGAAGGTTGCACGTGGATATATCG
>CAVGKO010000242.1:0-2446 GCA_963629885.1 Anaerobutyricum sp. | reverse complement strand
GAGCATTTAGTTAATCGGTAATATCCATTGATATGTTGCAAAGGATACAAACCGTTTATTTGTTGATTATTGTGGGGCTTATGGCCGCCATGATGTTTTTGCCTCTTGCCGTAATGCAGGTTGGAGGTGAATATTATACATTCAAAGCTATAGGTATTAGCACAATGGCCGCAGGAGCGGAGTTGGTTTATTCAACGTGGGGGCTTTTTGTTTTGGCTGCGGTTATCTCATTGTTGGCACTGATTACAATCTTCCTATTCAAAAAAAGAATATTGCAGATACGTCTGTGTGTATTCAACGCTATCTTGATGTTGGGGTTCTATGGCATATTTGCCTTTTTTGCTTGGACGTTGAAGAGTGATTTGGCATATTCCGGCTTAAATCTTAGGATAGCGCTTTCTTTCCCTGTGATTGCTTTGATATTGGATTATTTGGCAATCCGTAACATCGGCGCGGATGAGGCTTTGGTCCGTTCGCTCGAGCGATTGAGATAAAACATTCCTTTATTTATTGGGGGCACAAGCAAGAGGATTGACTCTGATTGCTTGTGTTTTTTTTCGCCTTTTGTCAGTTTGAATGGCTCTTAAATCAGTAACTCTGACTCATGGACGGGGGGAGGAATGAGTATAAAGGATAACCGTTGCCTGAAAGAATTAGAGGAATACGTCCTTTTTTCTTACATTTGCATCCCGTTCTATTGGAATCTAGAAATAAGTATACACATAAATTATGTTTGAGAATTTAAGCGAAAGGTTAGAGAGGTCGTTTAAGCTGTTGAAAGGTGAAGGTAAGATTACCGAAATCAATGTAGCCGAAACGTTGAAGGATGTACGCAAGGCCTTGCTTGATGCCGACGTAAACTATAAGGTGGCTAAGTCGTTTACTGATACCGTGAAAGAAAAAGCATTGGGGCAGAACGTACTTACATCTGTTAAGCCCAGTCAGTTGATGGTGAAGATTGTGCACGACGAACTGGCAAGTTTAATGGGAGGAACAGCTGCTGATATCAATTTGGTAGGGTCGCCTGCTGTTATTCTTATGTCTGGCTTGCAAGGTTCGGGTAAGACAACTTTCTCGGGCAAGTTGGCAAATATGCTGAAAACCAAGAGAAGCAAGAATCCATTGTTGGTGGCTTGTGATGTATATCGTCCGGCGGCTATTGAACAGCTACGTGTGGTAGGCGAGCAGATAGGTGTTCCTGTCTATATGGAATTGGAGAATAAGAATCCTGTTGAGATAGCATTGAACGCCATTAAGGAGGCACGTGCGAAGGGTAACGATGTTGTGATAGTTGATACGGCGGGTCGTTTGGCTATTGATGAGCAGATGATGAAAGAGATAGCTGCCATTAAGGATGCCATCCAACCGAATGAGACATTGTTTGTGGTTGATGCCATGACCGGTCAGGATGCTGTCAACACAGCCAAAGAATTTAATGAGCGCTTGAATTTTGACGGAGTTGTTCTAACCAAACTCGATGGTGACACTCGTGGTGGTGCGGCTCTTTCTATTCGTACGGTTGTTGACAAGCCGATTAAGTTTGTTGGAACCGGTGAAAAGATGGATGCGCTTGATGTGTTTCATCCGGAACGTATGGCCGACCGTATCCTCGGTATGGGTGATATTGTTTCTTTGGTGGAACGTGCGCAGGAGCAATATGATGAGGAAGAGGCCAAGCGTTTGCAGAAGAAGATAGCCAAGAATCAATTCGACTTCAATGATTTTATTGCTCAGATACAACAGATAAAGAAGATGGGTAATTTGAAGGATTTGGTTTCGATGATACCGGGCGTTGGTAAAGCTTTGAAGAATATCGATATCGACGACAATGCCTTCAAGAGTATTGAAGCAATTATATATTCAATGACTCCGGGCGAACGGTCCAATCCTGCTGTCTTGAATGGTTCGCGTCGTCAGCGCATAGCCAAAGGTAGCGGTACAACGGTTCAGGAAGTAAACAAACTTATCAAACAGTTTGATGAGACTCGCAAGATGATGCGCATGATTACTACCGCCAAACCTGGAAGCAAGAAATTTCCATCGTTAAAGAGATAAACGTTAAAATAGTAGAGATATGGAAGACAAGCATTATCAAATACTGGACGGGAAAGCAGTTGCTGCTCAGATGAAGAAAGAAATGGCAGAAGAGGTCGCTCAAATCAAAGCGGCAGGAGGTAAGGTGCCTCATTTGGCAGCTATTTTGGTCGGACATGATGGCGGAAGCGAGACCTATGTGGCCAGCAAGGTGAGAACCTGCGAGGAGATAGGTTTCAAATCAACATTGATTCGCTACGAGGACGATGTGACTGAAGAGGAATTGCTTCGTAAGGTGGATGAGTTGAACAATGATCCTGATGTGGACGGTTTTATTGTACAGCTTCCGCTTCCGAAACATATCTTGGAGCAAAAGGTTATAGAATCGATTGACTATCGTAAGGATGTAGAT
>CAVGKO010000241.1:0-2483 GCA_963629885.1 Anaerobutyricum sp. | reverse complement strand
TTCCATGTGTTTCGGGTAATATGGGTAGTTGTAGATGGTAGCTATCGTCCCAAGCTGGTCGAACCCCTCAACAAGCATTCCCTCATGGTCCATATCGGTGAAGCCCATCGGCCCGTGAAGCTCTTCCAGTCCACGTTCTTTTGCCCATTTCTCAACGGCATCGAACAGGGCATCAACCACCTCTTCGTCGTCAATGAAATCAACGAACCCAAAGCGGGCTCGCTTTTGGTTCCACACCTCGTTGCTCTTATGATTAACCATTCCGGCGATACGCCCGACAATCTTTCCGTCTTTGTAGGCAAGATAGTATACGGCTTCGCAGACCTCAAACGCCGGATTCTTTACCTTATCCAGCGTGACCATCTCTTCCTCTATTAATCCCGGTACTTGGTAGGGGTTCCCCTTGTATAAATCGATATTAAACTTAACGAATTTCTTCAGTTCCTTTTTGCTGGTAACTTCTTTGATTAGTACGCTCATTGGCTCTTTTATTAGGACAGCAAATTTACACAATAATTTGTTACCGAGAAATAACGCAGCCCCTGGCCGGCCCATACGGCTGGCGCGTTTACTTGAGGGTAATCAGGTCCGCCAGCTTGATGGCTTGGAAGGTCATGTGGGCAACACTCGATTCGTAGAAGATACCCACCGTTTCCCTGTCAATCATAGAGAGGCAACTATAGCCCCACCCCTCGGCCTCGTCGAGCAAGACCTGATGCTCTGCAGGCCAAGTAAGGCCACCGTCCAAACTGGCTTTGATGGTGATATGGTGGCGCCCGTTTGTGGTGTTAGGGTTGGAGAACAGCAGTAGCTTCTTTCCGGTGATATTGTCTTTGGCATCCACTTTGATGAGACTCGCCATACATACCGGCTCGGGAAGGGCACTGCGGCTGGAGGGATGCTCGCTCCACGTCTTGCCCAAGTCCTTGGTGATAGCCACGGCACGGCTACCCCCACGGTTGTCACGCATATTCAGCATGAGGACGCCCGGCTCAACCTCTGCCACCTGGGCTTCGGTAGTGTTCACCCGTGCCAAGTTATGGAGATGCCATGTCTTCCCACGGTCTTTGCTATACATTATCCCGGCGTTGGGGACGCGGGTGGAGTCGATGTGTTGAATGGGGAAGACCAACGTGCCGTCCTTCATGGTGATGCCTCTGCCGGGACCTTGCAACAAGAAGTACCAAGAAGGGTCTTTCACCTGCGAAGTGATGTTTATCGGCTTGCTCCAAGTCTTACCATCGTCCATGCTCTTCACCATCATCAGCTGGGCAGTCTCGTCAGAGGTCATACCCGGCATGGAGTTCCACCAAGCACGTCCGTTACCCATGCCATGCGTCCATGCAGCAACAATCCAAATGGTGTTGGTCCGTTCATCCACCAATATCGACGGGTCTCCCACTCCGTTTTGAGAGTGAGGCAGACCGCCTATCGTGCCAAATGTCATTGCCACGCGCATCTTCTCCCAAGTCTGTCCCTTGTCCGTGCTGCGGCTCACACCTATATCAACCTTCTCCTGCAAGTCAACGCTGCTGTTATAGCGTATGTCGTATACGCCCAGTAGCGTACCCTTATTGGTAGTCACCAACCCCGGTATGCGGAAGGCAGCAGAGCCATCATCGCCTCCAAGGCGCACTCCCACCCCCACGCGGCGAGGGGCATCAGCCTTGCCACACCAAGTGATGTCGACCGCTTTGCCGCTGATAACTGCTTCCTGCAGCGAGAAAGACACCCTCGATAGCAGTGATGTCTCGGGCTTCATCTCAATGCTTACCCAAAAATAGTTTATGCCCTTTATCATCGGCTGCCGGGACGTCAATGTGAGGCTACGATTAGGAGCAACAACCTCATCCTGCTTTATGGAATACGACGAATCCTCAGCCCGGCTGCCCCTTGGGGTAAACCCCGTTATGTAAGTGATGGGACCAAAATGAATCCCCTCCCTCGAGGGTGCCTCAACACCGCTATAGAACAGTCGGACGGCCTTGATGTCGGACATGTTCGTACTCTCGCCAAACGAAAGGGTCAGCTTGTTCAAGATATCCCCTTTCTGCGCCGGGATTCGCATCTCAAGCAATACATTATCCGTACGGTCAATCAGAATCGGAATCTGCTGTTCCCTTACGTACAGACTGTCTGCAGCAAAAGTCATCTGCACGAAAAGAAGAATACTGATGTAAAGAAGGGCTTTTCTCATGATATTTTGATTTCAAATGTTTGTCGGCGTGCCTCGGGTGTAAATATACGATATCGTTTTAAGAATTGCCAACCGACGAGGTTGAGTCGCCTCCCAAAAACATATCGATTTATCTCATGGGCTAACCCTTTCGGGTAAAAGGGCCGGCCGTTTTGAGCAAAAGGGCCGACCCTTGGGGAATTTTGCCCCCGTGCGAGACGACGGCTTTCGGAGGGGGAAAATCAAAAGTATTGTCTTTACCTGAAAAAAGTTGACTCATAATAAAAGTCAACAATGTATCAATTAC
>CAVGKO010000240.1:0-2490 GCA_963629885.1 Anaerobutyricum sp. | reverse complement strand
CCGATAGACTGTGCAGCAATAACTCCAACGACCTCTCCCTTCTGAACCATTTGACCCGTTGCCAGGTTACGGCCATAACACTTAGCACAAACACCCTTCTTCGACTCGCAAGTGAGCACCGAACGAATCTCCACACTTTCGATAGGAGAATCCTGAATTATTTTGGCTGCATCCTCACGAATCTCGTCACCGGCTGATACAATCAATTCACCGGTCAACGGGTGATAAATATCATGTACTGACACACGACCAAGAATACGTTCATACAGAGAAGCTATCACTTCTTCGTTATTCTTCAACTCCGTACAAACCAAACCACGCAATGTTCCGCAGTCTTCTTCATTGATAATTACATCGTGCGATACGTCCACCAAACGACGGGTAAGATAACCGGCATCAGCAGTTTTCAAGGCTGTATCGGCCAAACCCTTACGAGCACCGTGAGTAGAGATGAAGTACTCCAACACTGACAAACCTTCCTTAAAGTTTGAAAGAATAGGGTTCTCAATAATCTGACCACCTTCAGCACCACTCTTCTGCGGCTTGGCCATCAAACCACGCATACCGGACAACTGACGAATCTGTTCCTTAGAACCACGGGCTCCGGAATCCATCATCATATATACTGAGTTGAATCCATCGTTATCCGCAGTAAGTTGCTTCATCAAGATATCCGACAACTTGCTGTTAACGTGAGTCCAAGTGTCAATAATCTGGTTATAACGTTCGTTGTAGGTAATGAAACCCATGTTATAGTTGGCCAAAATCTGCTCAACTGCATCATAACCTTCTTTGACCAAAGCGTCTTTCTCAGGCGGAATAAGCACGTCTGCCAAATTGAATGACAAACCGCCCCTAAATGCCATATAGTAACCCAAGTTCTTGATATCGTCCAAGAACTGCGCTGTACGAGCGACACCACAAATCTTGATAACCTTACCAATTATATCACGAAGGGCCTTCTTACCTAATACTTCATTTATATAACCAACTTCGAAAGGAACATACTCGTTCACCATCAAACGGCCGACGGAAGTCTCAATCATTTTCCTTACCAACTTCCCGTCCTCTTCTACGTTGTCAACGTAAACCTTAATAGGAGCATGTATGTCTACCTTCTTTTCATTGTATGCAATAGTAGCCTCTTCTGCACCATAGAATACAAGGCCCTCACCCAATGTCTTTTTGCGTAGTTTTGTGATATAATACAACCCAAGCACCATATCCTGAGAAGGAACGGTGATAGGAGCACCATTAGCCGGGTTCAGAATGTTATGAGAAGCAAGCATCAACATCTGAGCTTCCAACACAGCCTCATTTCCCAAAGGCAAGTGAACAGCCATCTGGTCACCATCAAAGTCAGCATTAAATGCCGTACAAGCCAATGGGTGCAACTGAATGGCCTTGCCTTCAATCAACTTAGGTTGGAACGCCTGAATACCCAAACGGTGCAACGTCGGTGCACGGTTCAGCAACACCGGATGACCTTTCATTACATATTCCAAAATATCCCAAACAACCGGTTCCTTACGGTCTACAATCTTCTTGGCAGATTTAACCGTTTTAACGATACCGCGTTCAATCAATTTACGAATAACGAAAGGCTTATAAAGTTCGGCAGCCATATTCTTCGGCAGACCACACTCGTGCATCTTCAACTCCGGACCAACGACAATAACCGAACGGGCAGAATAGTCAACACGTTTACCCAACAAGTTCTGACGGAAACGGCCTTGTTTACCTTTCAAACTATCAGACAGAGACTTCAATGGACGGTTGGCATCCGTCTTAACAGCACTCGATTTACGAGAGTTGTCAAACAAAGAGTCCACAGCCTCCTGAAGCATACGCTTTTCATTACGTAAGATTACTTCCGGAGCCTTAATGTCGATTAGTCGTTTCAGACGATTGTTACGAATAATAACACGACGATACAAATCGTTCAAATCGGAAGTTGCAAAACGACCACCATCCAATGGAACCAATGGTCGCAATTCCGGCGGAATAACAGGCACAACCTTCACAATCATCCACTCCGGCTTATTACGTCCTTTGGATGCTCTGAAAGATTCAACCACCTGCAAACGCTTTAATGCTTCGTTTTTACGTTGCTGCGAACCATCTGAACTTGCCTTGTCGCGAAGCTCGTATGAGAGTTTATCCAAATCCAAACGTGCCAACAAATCATAAACGGCCTCTGCACCAATCTTTGCAATGAACTTGTTAGGGTCTGTGTCCTCCAACATCTGATTTTCCTTTGGCAGCCCGTCCAAAATATTCAGATATTCTTCCTCTGAGAGCAAATCCAATGCAGCCACAGTATCTACGCACCCCGGCTGAATAACCACGTAACGTTCGTAGTAAATTATAGAATCCAGCCTCTTGGTAGGTATGCCCAGCAAATAACCGATTTTATTAGGTAAAGAGCGGAAATACCAAATGTGAGCAACCGGGACTACCAACTGAATATGTCCCATACGTTCACGACGC
>CAVGKO010000239.1:0-2542 GCA_963629885.1 Anaerobutyricum sp. | reverse complement strand
AAAGTGCGAAACCGCCGTATGCCGAACGGCACGTACGGTGGTGTGGGAGGTCGGTGAGTGTGAAAATAGGAGGCAAATGCCTTTTATGATTAGCATTTACCTCCTACCCATACATCCCACTCACCCGACTCTGTCGGTGGAAGCTATGATTCTTGATGTTTTCGGGGCTTTTGTTTTGTCAGAGGGTGTTGCTAAGGGCATATCTTAGTTGGTCGAGCATCAGGTATATCTCGGTGTTTTCGATGCCGGCTATAATCAGGTCGGGAATGTCTTTGTCGAACTCTTCTTTGAACTTGAAGAAGTCGCCCGACTCTTTTTCCACTGCTTGGAGATAGAAATCCATGGCCCCTTTGATGTTTTGCAAAGCCCATTCCGTATGTCCTGCATTGAGGAAGTCTTGCGCGGAGGGTTGGTCGGCGATGATTTTCTTGTAGTAGTTGCGTGCTTGGTCGTACTTACCGGTAAGGAAGGAGCACCAAGCGATTGGTCGCCACACTTTGTTGCTTCCGTCGAGATAGTCGACCTTGTAGAAGTACTTGAGAGCCTCGTTGTAGTCACGCATCTCGAGTAGGCAATGTCCAATGCTTATTAGGACGGAGATATTGTCGGGGCAGAGGCTCTCGTAGCGGCGGTAGTATTTGAGGGCATCTTCGGGTTGCTTCAGCGAGCGGTAGCATCCGGCGATGCGTCGTATAACCCATTTGCTGTCGGGGTTAAGGAGGTCGGCGCGGAGGTATGCATGAAGGGCTCCACGGATGTCGTCGGTCATCTGCCGGCAGTAGCCAATCTTCTGGAAGAGGACATCGTTCTCGGGGTCTGTTTCCGCAAGGCGGAGGAAGATAGTGAGGGCATCGCCAAAATAGTTTTTGTGGAGATAGTATTCGGCGAGGTTGCGAAGGAAGTTGTCGTCTGACACGTATGGCTGCAGGATATCGAGGTTATGGAAGTCGAGCGGCAGGGTGAAGACGTCGTTGAAGTCGAGATGCCGCGGGTGGACTTTGAAGAAGCGGTAGAGGTCCTGGATGTATTGCCCAATGATTATCTCCTGCCTGTCGTGCTTGCCCGTGGCATCGTTCTTACTTTGTTGGAAGAGGTCCGAAGCTTGGCTCTCGAAGTGCGCCATCATCATCTTCTGTGCCTCTTCGGGCATAGACATGAGGCTGAAGAATAGCGAGTATTTGTCGGAGTTGCAGATGAAATTTGCCGTGGTCAGGGAGCTCGTCACTTGGCTCAGGCGGCCCTTGAAGACGGAATAGTCGGGAGTGAAGGGAAGGAACCAGTTGGCTGTCTCGTGGAAGAAGGGGAAGCTTTTGAGGTGCACAAAGGTGGAGTGCATCACGTCGGCGCCTTCTTGTTGCAGCTCGCCAAATTCCTCCATTGCCTTACCCAGCGACGGGTCTTGTAGGAGGTTTTCCCACTCGGGATTCATCTCATCTTCGAGCATTTTAGGCGTTATGTCCTTGGGGTTTATCTTGTCATGAATCTTGGAGCTCATCCTCATCATTCCGGGGATTATTTCGTTGCGTATTTTGCGTGTAATCTTCTCTGTCTCGCGTGCGAGGATGAAGCGTAGGGTGACAATCTTCAAGGCGCGGGTGAACCCGGGCATCTCGGCGAGCGTCTCCAGGCGGTCGGCTATCTGCGGATAGATGGCTGTACGCTTGCGGTAGACGTAGAGTGTGAGCAGGATGGCCACGAGGGCGCGCATGCTTATTTCCTCGTCCCCGGCGGAGAATGCGTCCATCAGCAGCATGAGTTTTTCGATGTCGAAAGCTTCCAGGAGACCGAAAAGCAGAGCCGACACCACTTGGCATCCGGCTGTGAAGGGCATCTCGGGCTCAAGTAGCAGTGCCTTCACTTCCGAGGAATTCTCTGCCCGGAATGCGTCGGAGGTCCATATCTTGTTGAAAAGCAAGGTTAGTGCCACCTCGTAGTCGGCTTGGTTGCCCGCCTCGCTTTGCGCCAGCAGCCTAAGGCGAATGTCGTGGAGCGAATCTTGCCGGCTCATCGCCATAGTTCGGCGCATGGCGTAGAAGGCGAGCGGCGACTCCGTGGCCATCACCTTGTGCCTTATGCTATCAGCCAGCTCATACGCCGAGGTCTGCAGGCGGTTGTATATCTGCTCCTGCATAGGGTCTTTGACCCCTTGGATGCGATAGCGAAGCATATATTTATAGGTGTTCTGCAGCTCTGTAAGAGGGTCGAGGAAGATGTTCTCACTGCTCCCAACGATTAGCGCATGCATGGCTTCGAAGGCGTTCTTGAGCTCCTTGCTGTCCAAAGAACCGATGATTCGGTTATAGGCTTTCTCCTTTTCTTGAAGTGTCATAATGGTTTGCGGCATTTGATTTGCCAAAAGTAGAGTTTTTGCGGAGAAAATCCTATCCCCAGAAGTGGGCTTGTGGGTCGCCCCGGAGGGCTTCATGAAACCATCATGGCCTAAAGGCATCGCCACGAGGCACTCCGTGGTGGTTGGAAAGTAGAAAAGAATCGCTAATTTTACCGGCGGGATAGTTCCTTCCATGGAAGGAAATACCACCGA
>CAVGKO010000238.1:2020-2558 GCA_963629885.1 Anaerobutyricum sp. | reverse complement strand
CTCTCAGAGGGTGTGTCGGGATGTGACATATCTTTGGGTGTAAAAGATGGAATATGATGGGAAAGAAAGAACTCTATGGCATACTCATGATTTGTTGTTTGTTGCTCACGTCTTGTTTGGGGGACTCGAGTGCCCGGATAACGATGGGAGAACAAGAGGCTGTCTATCAGTCTTACCCTACCAAAGGGTTTTATGTGAGTGACGGTCGTTTTCTTTATGGCACCAATTTGAGTGTGACGGGTGATACGGGTGATTGTTTTCTGATAGAATACTCGTTTGATTCGGCTGATTCGGAGTTGCAAGACTCGGATAGTTTGTCTGTAGAGTTGGTGGGTCAACCCATTGGGGTGTCGTTATGGCCCTCGGATAGCAATATAACAGACACAACGATGGTGATGGAGGATGAAGTCCTTACAAAATCGTTGTTGGGTCGTAAGGCTTATATTGCAGGGCGTTTGTTCTTATGGTCCAATCATACGGAGTTGCAGTCGCAGCAAGACAGCTTCATGATTAGCTACGATTCGGATAATATGTATAC
>CAVGKO010000238.1:0-2010 GCA_963629885.1 Anaerobutyricum sp. | reverse complement strand
TCTATAACCTCTATCTTCGGGTAAAAAGAAATTCCGCAGAGCAAGAAGATAGCGACGAGGCAACCAAGAGTGTTTTGGTAACAAATGCGTTTGACATCAGCGAATTCTTCAGCAAAGCAAAAAGCAGGGAAGAGGCAATGGGCGCAACGGAGCTTCTCGTGGCAATCCATTACGCTTCGGCATATAATAAGGATACGACGGCTTGTTTGTGGAGTGTAACGGAGCCAATGCAGATTTCGATAGCAGGGGATGCCGAATAAGCTCAAAACAGAAAAACATATAGAGATGTATAAGGAGATAATCAAATGGGTAATAGCCATCATATCGCAGCCCGGAAAGGCATGGGATGTGTTATCGAAGAAGAATGAAAATGGTGATGAGTTCTTGTCGCGGTTCGTATATCCGCTGATAGGGTTGGTCACGGCTGCTGCATTCTTGGGTATCTTGTTTACTCGGAAAGAGTTCGATGTGGAGCTTGCTCTGAAAGTATCAATCAAGTCATTGGTTGCTTCTTTCGGTGGTTTCTTCTTAGGGGCTTATTTTTTGAATGAAGCTTGGCAGAGTTGGTTTGGAAGAACGAAGAACATGAAGCTTTGCCAGCGTTTTGTAGGGTATTCCTCGTCGTTGATGTTTGCCTTGAGTGTTGTGTTGGCATTGTTGCCCGAGTTCTTCTTCTTGAAGATATTCATCTTGTATACATTCTATATTGTATGGGAGGGATGCGTGCCTTATATGCAGGTGGAAGAAAAGGAACGTATGAAATTCACTGCTATATCCACCATTATCATTTTGGCTACGCCCTCGATAATCGGATTTATGTTGTTTATGTTGATGCCGGGGCTACGCGTCTGATACGAGAGAAAGATGAAGGAGAAGATTAGCAATAACGTAAAGATAAAGAACAAGCGGGCGACCTTCGATTACGAGTTGCTCGACACGTTCACTGCCGGAATTGTGCTTACCGGGACGGAGATTAAATCCATCCGACAAGGGAAAGCCAGTTTGGTTGATACGTTTTGTATCATGGAGAAAGGCGAGCTGTGGGTAAAGAATATGTATATAGCAGAGTATTTCTACGGCACGTATAACAATCATTCCACCCGGCGCGATCGCAAATTGCTGCTTACCAAAAAGGAACTGCGTAAGATTGACAGCGCTGCCCGTAATAGCGGTTTTACCATCATCCCCACCCGTATGTTTATTAATGAAAAGGGGTTGGCAAAAGTTGTTGTAGCCATAGCCAAAGGCAAGAAGGAATACGACAAACGCGATTCCATCAAGGCTCGTGACGACAAACGTGAGATGGACCGGGCTTTTAAACGGTAAGACGGGCATCCTTACTATTCTTTTAACGAGAACAAACCAATGAACAAGGAAACATTTATACGCTCCTTGCAGGAACGTATCTTGATACTGGATGGTGGTATGGGTACCATGATTCAGAGTTTCAAACTGACGGAACAAGACTATAGAGGCGAGCGCTTCGCAGATTTTCCGGGTCAACTCAGAGGGAACAATGATTTGTTGTGCATCACCCGTCCCGATGTTATCAAATCAATACACCGGCAGTATCTGGATGCCGGGGCGGATATCTTTGCAACAAACACCTTCAACGCCAACGCCATCTCGATGGAAGACTACGCCATGTCGGAATATGTGCGTGAGATTAACCTCGCTGCCGGAGGGCTTGCAAGGGGGGTGGCTGATGAGTTTATGAAGGAGCATCCCTCACGTGTGATTTTTGTGGCAGGCTCGGTTGGACCAACCAACAAGACGGCCTCCATGAGTCCCGACGTAAACAACCCGGCTTACCGCGCGGTGACCTATAAGGATTTGTATAAAGCATATAAAGAGCAGGTGGAGGCATTGGTGGACGGAGGGGTCGACATTATCCTTTTCGAGACCACCTTCGACACGCTGAACGTGAAGGCAGGCTTGGAGGCAACCGAAACCGTCTTGAAGGAGAAGGGTAAGGACCTGCCCATAATGTTGTCGCTTACGCTCTCGGCC
>CAVGKO010000237.1:0-2560 GCA_963629885.1 Anaerobutyricum sp. | reverse complement strand
CTTCTTTACGGCTTCCTTTTCAGTCATACCTTTTTCCAATTGTTCGTCAGTAAGAACACCTTCCTTAACCAAGAACGGGAGCTTGTCTTCCTTTAAGAACTTGACCAAGTCGGCAAAACTACCGGCATGCGTTTTATACACATTCTTGTACTCAATCTGAGCCTTACGGATGTCAATCAAACGAGCCTTAATAGCATTCTCACGCAAATCTTTTTCCTTGTTGAATTCAATTGGCGTCATGATGCTTCTGTAGCACAAGTAAACTAACAGGACAACTGCAACAGCTAATAAAATCTTCAATGTAACTTTCATGGTTCGTATTGTTTTTTTAATTTATTTTCGTCCGGCAAATTTAAAAAAAGAATATTTAATGCTCTACCTTTATCACCAAAATTATTGCGTTCGAAATGATAAATAGTTATTTGAGGCTTCAAATCGCCCAAAATCTTCCGTACGATTTAACTGAAGACCAACATTCTGCCTTAAATGCAATCGTGGATTTTCTGATTTCAACGGAGCCCGACCGCCTTTTGCTTTTGACGGGATATGCAGGAACGGGGAAGA
Organism: Anaerobutyricum sp.; assembly: GCA_963629885.1. Classification (GTDB taxonomy): domain Bacteria; phylum Bacteroidota; class Bacteroidia; order Bacteroidales; family Tannerellaceae; genus Parabacteroides. The sequence continues at coordinate 1,996 of CAVGKO010000237.1, read as the reverse complement.
CGTCATTAATCGGAGCAATGGTCAAGGCGTTAAGCGAACTAAAACAAAAGATTATCTTGCTTGCCCCCACCGGAAGGGCAGCCAAGGTCTTTTCGTCTTATTCTAATCAAGAAGCCATGACGATTCATAAAAGCATTTATCGTCAAAAAACATATTCCAACGAACCGACCGGATTCTTGTTGGCCAACAATTTACATAAGGACACACTGTTTGTTGTTGATGAAGCCTCCATGATATCCAACTCTGAGAACGGTCCGATTTATTTCGGTTCCGGACGGCTGTTGGACGATTTGATACAGTATGTCTACTCGGGTGCGGACTGCCGTCTGATTCTGATTGGCGACACGGCACAGCTACCGCCGGTAATGCAAATGGAAAGTCCGGCGCTGAATTCAGACATGCTCAGATGCTATAACTTGCAAGTTGAAGAAGCGACCTTGACACAGGTTGTCCGTCAAAACGAAGATTCGGGAATACTGTTCAATGCAACCCGCCTGCGGGAAGCGTTGAGGAATAATGCTGTTGAGATATACCCCAAACTTCGCTTCAAGGGCTTTGCGGACGTCCGCAAGATTGTTGGCGAAGAACTTATTGAGGAAATATCGTCGGCATACAGCCGTGATGGGATAGAAGACACGATAGTCATAACCCGTTCCAACAAGCGGGCGAAGATATACAACTATGGAATACGCTCCAGAATTCTCTATAGGGAAGAGGAGCTCTCGTCGGGCGATAGGTTGATGGTTGCCAAAAACAATTATTATTGGACCTCTGATTGCAAGGAGATGAGTTTCATGGCAAACGGTGAGATTGTTCAGGTGCTGCGTGTGAGACGCACCTACGAACTCTACGGATTTCGTTTTGCTGATGTCGCTGTCCGTTTTCAAGACTACGACCTTGAGTTGGACATAAAGATACTGCTCGACACTTTGCCAACCGAGGCACCCGCTCTTCCGCAAGAGATGAGCAACAAACTCTTCTATACCATTCTGGAGGACTATGACGACATTTCCACAAAGTCGGGCAGGATGAAAAAGATGAAAACAGACCCTCACTACAATGCCGTACAGACAAAGTATGCTTATGCCATTACCTGCCACAAGGCGCAAGGCGGACAATGGAGAAACGTCTTTGTTGATATTGGTTATATAACCGAGGATATGCTGTGTGAGGACCTTTATAGATGGTTGTATACCGCTTTCACGCGAGCTACCCAGAGATTGTATTTCGTCAATCTCCCGGACAGCTTTGTTGAGTGATAATGTACTTTTTACGCGCCAAATACGTTACATAAATAAAATAGTTACTTTTGTCGCATTTCATATAATGGTAGAGAGAGATGGCAAACAAAGAGAAAATAGATTACCTGCTGCTTGACATTCGGCAGCTTGAAACGATGATTGCCGGTATGCGCGATGCAGAAATATATCCGGTATCCTTCTTCAGTCAGACATTCGATTTGACACATAAGATATTGAACGACCTTCATTCCTTGGAGGCGACGCAGATTGAGGTGTTGCGCAAACAGATGGAAGCCCATCAGGCTTTGATAGTGTCGTTGCCCGAGCCGGTTGCCGCTGAGATGCCTAAGGTGGAAGAAGCACCTGTGGAAAGGAAGGTGGAGGCTCCGATGCCGGAAGCTAAGCCGGCGCCTGAGGTGAAGCCGATGCCCGAAGTAAAACCAACGGAGACTATTGTTGTGGAAACAAAGGAAACGAAACCCGAACCTGTAGCAGAGGTACCAATCAAGGAAACGCCTCTCAAGACGGTGGGGGCAGACAAGCCGGGTGTTTTCCTTAGCGATGTGTTGGAGAAGAAGAACCTCTCCGATTTGCGCAAGGCATTCAGCTTGAACGACCGTTTCCGTTTCCGCCGCGAGTTGTTTGGGGGCGATGAAGAGAAGATGAACAAGGCAATTGCCGACCTTAGTGATATCCAGTCGTATGAAGCGTCGGTGGAATATCTTAACAATGAATTGAAGTGGAACGTAGAGGAT
>CAVGKO010000236.1:2219-2581 GCA_963629885.1 Anaerobutyricum sp. | reverse complement strand
AAGTATAACCTATCTCCTTAGCCAAACCCTTGGCCATGGTGCTCTTTCCCGTGGAAGACACACCGTCTATCGCTATTACTATCTTTTTCATTCTTCCTTTTGTTCGTCTCTTATTGTTTGAAATCGGCAAGCGTCGTTGATACACTAAACATCATCGACATCGCCGACGGATGATATTTGGCAAACGAGACACCCACGTCAAACATCTTTATCTTCACTCCCGCACCGGCAGAGAAGCCCGACAGACCACTCCCGCCTCCTTGCAGCTTCATATCCATCTTGGTCTTCGGATTAAAACCTATGCCAACCCAAAAGTTTTCACTCGGCACATAGTCGATACCCATCACCAAGTGCTTAAACAA
>CAVGKO010000236.1:0-2209 GCA_963629885.1 Anaerobutyricum sp. | reverse complement strand
CTCATAATCCGTATCAACGTCATCCGTATAGTCGAATTTCCATCGGTTCAGATACATTGCCGTAAGCGACACCCTGAAAGGCGCACGATTCAATTTCTTGCTGATACCCATCTGAATATCCCATGGCATCTTCTGACGGTCCTCATAGTATGGCTTAAGCTGGGCACCAATATTCTTCAATACCACGCCAAACGAAAACTCCTTCTCCGAATCATAATAACTCAGTCCTGCATCAACACACAGCCCAAGCGACGTATATATATCGTAGTTCGAATACAAGAACTTCATGGAAAGGCCGCCCCGCCAACGCTCTGATAGGTCACAGGAAAAGAATCCGTTAAGAGCAATATCCCCGGCCGTGAAATCACCCGTATACTGACCTTGCTCATCCATACCCTTAAACTTTCCATTGTGGAAATAATGCACACCCACACCCCAGGCTCCACGCTCGCGAAACGCCTTAGTAAACAAAGCACTCCCCACGTTGACATCCGCTATATAATTCATATAGTCGATATTAACCATCCCGTCCATCTCACCTCCCAGCAGTGCCGGATTATGAAAAATGAGAGACGGGTCTCGCTCTATCAACGACACGGTATGTCCGCCCAAAGCCCCTGCTCGGGCAGAAGACGGCAAGGTCAGGAATTCAAATACCTGGTCTCCCGACTGCGCCGAAGCCAACTGTATGACGAATGATAATAATATTGAAAGCGATATTATAATGAACCTATGTTTCATACTCCTAAGAACAAAATGAACGCAAAGATAAACTGCCGTTGTAACATATTCCACAAGGAAAAACGAGAAAAAACGGAAAAAGGTATACGAGCATGGTTATTTTTGTTCCACATCAAAAAAGAACAAATTTGCAGAAGTATTTTTCCCATTTCATTTTGCTGTATGAAATAATTTGTATTTTTGCAGCACCAAGGAGAAACACATCTTTAATTAATTATAAAAGTATGGAAATTAAGAAATCACCGAAAGCGGACTTGGAAAAGGGCAAAACACTCAGCCTCCTGATGGGTATGGTTGTTGGTTTGGCCATTTTGTTCGTTGGGTTCGAATGGGGAACCCGTGATATTCAGGTTGCCAAAGACTCTGGCGTCGCTGATATCATCGCCGAAGAAGAAATTGAGATTACAAGACCGGAAGACACACCTCCTCCTCCTCCCCCACCACCAGCACCGGCTGCTGTAGAGCAGTTGAACATTGTGGAGGACGATGTGGAGCTGGACCAAGTGGACATTCTTTCATCTGAGGACGACCAGAGTTCTGCACAGGTAGAAGCCTATGTTGCTCCGGCGGTTGTTGAGGAAGAAGAAGAATCTGCACAACAGATTTTCACCGTAGTAGAAACAATGCCTGAGTTCCCCGGTGGTCAAGGCGCTTTGTTGCAGTTCCTCGCTAAATCCATCAAATACCCTGTTATCGCTCAGGAAAACGGCATCCAAGGTCGTGTTACTTGTTCGTTCGTTGTAAACAGGGACGGTTCTATTGTTGATGCTGAAGTACTCCGTGGTGTAGACCCATCTTTGGATAAAGAGGCACTCCGTGTGATTAACACTATGCCGAAATGGACTCCCGGCAAGCAGAGAGGTAAACCAGTACGTGTAAAGTATACCGTACCTGTTACTTTCAGATTGCAATAGTTATCTTTTCAGATATCACAAAAAAAGGCTGCGCTTATTGCAGCCTTTTTTATTTCATTTCACCCTAATCAACTATTTACATATGTTATCCTTCAGTGAGATACTACAGAGAATAGAGACTGAGATTTCTCATCTAAACTTTGACTACCCCCCTAAAAGTTTATACGCCCCGATTGAATACGTCCTATCATTGGGAGGCAAGAGAATTCGTCCAAGTCTTGTATTGATGGCTTGCAACCTATACAAAGAAAACGTAGACGATGCCATCAATCCGGCATTGGGAATTGAAGTGTTCCACAACTTCACACTACTCCACGACGACCTTATGGACAAAGCCGACAAAAGACGAAATAAGCCAACCGTCCATAAAGTATGGAATGAAAACGCAGCCATTCTTTCCGGAGATGCCATGCTTATTGAAGCCTATAGACTAATTGGGGAAACAAATCCAAATTACAGAAAGAAGATATTCGATTTGTTTACCGACACGGCTCTTGAGATATGTGGCGGACAACAATATGATATGGAGTTTGAATCCCGCACGAATGTAACTG
>CAVGKO010000235.1:0-2587 GCA_963629885.1 Anaerobutyricum sp. | reverse complement strand
GGTATAGAGAGTGTCGCCGGCATTTATGAACCACACATAATCGCCGGTGGCTTTCCTTAGGCCCTTATTCATCGCGTCATATATTCCGCCATCTTTCTCGCTCACCCAGTAGGCAATGCCCGGGGCATACTGCTTGATGATATCCACCGTGCCGTCAGTTGAGCCGCCGTCGATGACGATATACTCCACGCCTGAGTACGACTGGCTAAGCACGCTCAAGATTGTCCTCTCCACCCATCGCGCAGCATTATAAGTGATAGTTATAATCGAAAAAACCGGTGTATGCATGTTGGTTTAAAGTTCGTCTATACTCAATGTCATAGGGCAATACCTTCCTCTTCAACGGTTTTGTGGAATATCGTAAAACTCCTTTTCTCCCAATCACTGAAAGTATAGAGTATGGGGTGTATCATTTCTCCGATGTTCCATCCCAATTCAAACAAGGGATAGGCAATCGTGTCGAAATCGTCGTTTCGTATCTTATCCTTGTCGACCAAGACCAAGATGTCCCAATCCGAATCTTCGCGGGCATCACTTCTTGCTCGGGAGCCGAACAGCACAGCCTTTGCCTCCGGTGCCACCCGATGCAAAGTCTTTTTTATTTCGGATAATACGTGTTCCCTCGTTGTCTTCATAGTCTGTTATCCATCTCATTGACTACTTAAATCCGACCTCATTGCCCCAAAGACCGATAAAAGAACAGGCACATCGTGAGACAATGTTTTGTATACAATATCGGCATCTATCTCGAAATAATGATGCACGATAACATCCCGCATTCCCTTTATATCCTTCCAATTGACACCATCATATTTTACAAGCAACGAATTATGGGTAATCTTATCGATGTTTTTCAGACTTTCACCGACAGCAACAAGTTTCATGCAAACACTATCCAACAGAATCATGCCTGAATCGCTTCGCAGAAAATCATCGGCCGAACGTATCCGTTCTGTACGATGAATAACCGTTTGCAAAGTCGCCTCCATTTGCGAGATTATATCCAACACCAACTCCTTGTCATACATAAACGCCCTCCTTTTCTATCCGTTTTCTGAGAAACACATTCATGTTGTCGCGCAATCTTACGACATCAACCGAGCAGCCCAACAACTCTTCCAGTTCATTTTTCAAATGAGCTAAAGCGAACAATCCGGAAAGCTCTCCCTCGATGTAGACATCCACATCGCTTCCCTCGTGCTGCTCGCCACGGGCAACCGAACCGAATACGCCCATCTTCCGGATACCGTATCCGGAAGCTTGCGTAGCCTTGAAACCTTTCAACAGGTCTATAATCTCTCTCGTTGTCTTCATCGTGTGTAAAATTTCGTGAGCAAAGCTACGCTTTTCTGCTTTTATCGCAAAAGCTCTTTGTAGAGGGCGGCATACTTTTCGGCGACGATGCTTTCAGAATATTCCCTCCGGACCTTCTCAATGAACTGTTCGGATTTTCCGAACAGTTGCTCCTCTCCGCTTATCGTATACCATATCCGGTTACTCTATAATTGACACGAAAGTTCTCTATGGCTTATTCAATTTTGCTTTCACAAAGTTGACCACCAATTGCGGATTATCAATTGCCTTCTTTATGCTCTTCAACCGAGCCTTTAGGTATCCTTTCGACAACATCCATTTCAATGCGTAGAGGAATCCCTCATGATGGACTTTGTTTTTGTCCAACACATATTTGAATATGGAATATTTACTTCTGCCCTGAAGATGCAGACAATAGAAACGGATTAAAGAGTGGTCTGTTTTCAGTCTTCCATATGGGAGATTGTCAATCCAGTATACTTTCTTCTTGCCGTTTTCATATTCAAAATCCAAGCCCCAAGTAATGCAGCCGTCAAAACAAGCCCCATCTTCCGGCAGGGCAATATCTGCCACTTTACAATCCTCATCGTCTTGAAACCATGTGAAAGCCGTCATATCACAGACGCCGCCTAACTCCTTATTGTCAATAATCCCTTGATACATGGCTTTCGCCCGGCTTATAAGCGATTCTTCCGTATACATTCTATTCATGTATTCACAAAACCTCGTAATAGACGACATGTTGAACAAGGCACAGCCCGGTCCATATTTATTACAGATTGTGAAGTCATATGACTTGTATTTCGACAACTCGGCATCTATGTTGCAATAGAGCAACACGTCCGAGTCCATACAAAAGAAACTATCCAAGCCTTTGGCTCTCGCAAAATCCCTGATATAAAACCATCGTTGAAAACAAATAAGCTCGAACTCATATGGATTGGATGACCTATGAGTGTAGATGGATTCGAAGGACTTTGCCCCCTCCGAATAATCTTCCAGATTGTAATGCTCCACAAAATCATATTTGCCTTTAGTGGAAGCATCGCTGAGCAAACAAATCCGAGTGTCGGGATTAAACAAACGGATATGCTCCAAGACAGGTTTCAAGTAAAAGGTATTTCCCTTATGCACCAATATGACAGGAATCTTGCTATTCATAATCTTTTGTATTTATACGCACCTATGGTAAATGTCACATGTTGAATCAACCATCTTTTTTATTGAATACTCTCCAACTCTCTTTTCGCCTTCGTCTCGCAATGTATCAGCA
>CAVGKO010000234.1:0-2596 GCA_963629885.1 Anaerobutyricum sp. | reverse complement strand
ATCTTGTCTTGTTCCATCTGGTTTAACCAATGGGTGATAAATGGCATTTGTAGCGGAGCCGTTGTCTTGATGTCTTTTTCGATTACTTCCTTTAGGTCGGCACGTGCATCGCGCACCCAAGCCGGTACCATCAAGAAGGCAACAACTTCGTGTTGCAACTTTCCGGAGTTCCGTACACGGTTCATGGCTTCGATAAACACATCAATGCCTTTGTTTCTATATTCATAGCGTCCGCTGGTCGATACCAATAAGGCGTCTTTTGAGATGGTGCATCCCAAAAGCTTTTCGGCTACATTAATCAGCGTCTTGCGGGCTTCAGTGCGTTTCTTGGTATATTCCCTTCCCTTGGGCACAAAGTCCGAATCGAAGCCGTTGGGCGTAACAATATCCGGCGCTTTGTCCAATAATTGCTTGCATTCGCGTGCCGTGATATCGCTTACTGTCGTGAAGCAGTCCACGTGGTGTGCCGCTTGCTTTTCTATAGAATGCTTGGCTTCCATATTCAATTCTCTTGCCATTTGGTCGCCATGATATCCATCCATATAAGCATACAGGGCTTTGTCGTTGCCGGCAATGGACCGTCCGATGGATGTGGCGTGTGTGGTGAATAGAGTCGCTATGGCAGGCAATTGCTTTTGAATGTAGAGAGCCCCCATGCCCAGCATCCATTCGTTGAACAAGGCAACAACCTTTTTGCTGGAAAGATTATAGAAATGATAAAAGCTTTCAATCACCTTCCCCGTGGCGTATGCAAACATGCAGGATTCGTCGTAGTCGCCATAAGCGTGCATCGAATCCACTCCGAAACTATCCCACATTGTGTAGTAGAGCGAATCTTTCTCACCGAAGAAAGGCTTGAAATCAACCAATACAACCGGTGGAGTGCCCGGAACACTCCATCGTCCGACTTTTATTCTGAGATTATCGACCTCTTTGGCGTGTTTCCTCCAATCGGCAAACAACGTGTCTTCTTCAATAAAATCGGGGGCTTTCCCATCTCCCCATACATCCGGTCCGATAAAAATAACTTTGTCACTAAATATCTGCTGAAGAGTACGTGCTTTGGTTGATAACACGGTGTAGATGCCGCCTACCTTATTGCAAACTTCCCAACTGCTTTCAAAAAGGTAGTCCGGCGTTGTTATTGTATCCATAAATGTTCCTTAATATATAATCCAGAAATTTCAGGACCGTAAAGGTACGGCATTTTTATTTTCCGCTTTATGGCGTGGATTATTTAATAAAGGTTTTTGTAGATTTGTGGACATTTTAATTCATAAAAGTTATGGCTAAAAGAAGAGATTTAAAGAAAGAAATTGGTTATGTAGTGGGTGAGTTGTTCTCCGAAGTGTTGGTATGCAAACTGTTTGTACCGGGCGTGGAAGGCGGTAAAGCCGATGCATTGCTCACCAGAATATTGGATATGCAAGATGAGTTTGTTTGCAGGGCTGGTAATCCGGATGCCAAAGACAACAAAAAGTTGGTGAAAGAGTACTATCGTAAATTGCGCGCAGACTTGCAGAAAGAAGTGGATGCTATCGCAGATGAGATAGAGCAGTTGAGCAAAGAAAACAAATAATGAGAAAAGCGATAAGTAGGGCGCTTCTTCGTTTGGCCGGATGGAAAATAGGTCAAGTGTGTGAAGATGTGCCTAAGTGTGTGATATGTGTTGCTCCGCATACCAGTAATTGGGATTTTGTTGTCGGTAAATTGTGTTACACGGCTTTGGGTCGTAATGCCGGCTTCTTGATTAAAAAGGAGTGGTTCTTTTTTCCTTTCAATCTGTTCTTTTCATGGTTGGGTGGTGTGCCGGTTGACCGCAATAAACATACTTCGGTGACCGACCAAATGGTTGAGGAATTCAACAAACGGAAAAGGTTTCAACTTGCCATAACGCCGGAAGGTACGCGGAAGAGAACGGATACATGGAAACGGGGGTTCTATTATATCGCACAAAAAGCGCAAGTGCCTATCATGATTGCCTATTTTGATTACGCAAAGAAAGAAGCGGGGTTCAAAAAGGTGTTCTATCCGACAGGCGATGCGGAAAAAGATATTCAAACAATCCGTGAATATTACAAAGGGGTGACGGCTTGTCACCCTGAAAATTTTGCACAAATATAATTGCTATTATGGCTGACAACTTACGTATCAGTATGATTCAAGCCCATATAACGTGGGAAGACAGGGATGAGAATCTTGGTTATTATGGAGAATTGCTCCGGCGTGTGAGTGGCAGAACGGATATTGCCGTATTGCCTGAAACCTTTACGACAGGTTTTTCCATGGATGTGGAACGGCTTGCTGATACAATGGAGGGGCTGACTGTTCGCACAATAAAAGGTTGGGCAAGCAAATATCGTTTGGCTGTTGTCGGCAGTTTTATTGTGAAAGAGGGTGAGAGCTATTTCAATCGTGCTTTCTTTATAACTCCCGAAGGAGATGAGTATTATTACGACAAACGTCATCTGTTCCGTATGGCCGGGGAGAATGAACATTTTACAGCCGGGAACAAACGCCTGATTGTTGGTTATAAGGGTTGGAACATTTGTTTGCAGGTATGCTACGACCTTCGTTTCCCCCTTTGGAGTCGGAA
>CAVGKO010000233.1:0-2597 GCA_963629885.1 Anaerobutyricum sp. | reverse complement strand
GCGTTTCTCGCGTATACAAACAGATGTGCCTGTCTCCTACGAGTTCTCCATCCCGGCCAAATACCAACGCATCACATTTGCCCGGATTCTAAAAGCAATAAGCAATAGCATGAAATAAGATGAGATATACGTGGTTTGTCATATTTATGTTGGTCTCCTTAGCCGTCTTTGGGCAGAAATCCTCCCGGGTGAGACAGCTCGAGGAACAGCGTAAGAAGGCATTGGCAGAGATTGAGACAGCCAGCCAATTATTGAAAGAAACAGACCTTACAGCCCGCAATACGCTCAATCGCCTCAATTTGCTTTCGCAGCAGATTCTCTCGAGAAAGAAGGTAATAAACCTGCTCAGTCAGGAGGTAAGCGAGATAGACAACCAGATAGCCGTTACCCGTCAGGAGATAGCGGGACTGGAGAAAGAGCTGGATGGTAAACGTGAGAATTACGGCAAATCGGTGCAGAGTTTGTTTAGGCACCGTGGCTCGCAAGACAAACTGCTCTTCATCCTTTCGGCATCCGACTTTGCGCAGTCGATGCGCCGCATGCGCTACCTACGGGAGTATGCCGACTGGCAGAAACGACAGGCTTCGGAAATCATCAACAAGCAAACCGAGATAAGGCAAAAGCAGAAAGAGCTCGAGAAGACACGCTCGGAGAAGAACGCTTTGCTCGACACCCGCGAGAAAGAAAGCAAAAAACTGCAGACCGAGGAGAGCAACCAGAAGGCGGAGGTGAAACAGCTCGGCAAGAAGCAAAAGGAACTGAAGGAGATGCTTCGCAAGAAGCAACAGCAGGCAAATGCCCTGAACCGTCAGATAGAAGAACAGATTGCCAAAGAGATTGCCCGCGCCGAAGCCGAAGCAAAAGGCAGCTCCAATACCGGCGGAAAGACTGCCGACAAGAAATCCACACGCCAGGAGCGCGTTGCCGACACAAAAGGCGGCTATGCCATGACCAAGGAGGAGAGGAAGCTATCCAACGACTTTGCCGACAATCGCGGACGATTGCCCTACCCCGTTGCCGGGAGATATACCATCGTAGGCACATTCGGAGAACAGCAGCATCAGGAGTTGAAATATGTGCGTACCAACAATAGCGGTATCGACATACAGACAACGCCGGGAGCCGATGCTCGGGCAGTGTTCAAGGGCGAGGTGACGCGTGTGTTTGTTGTCCCGGGCTACAACAACTCTGTCATAATCCGCCACGGCAACTATCTCACCGTATACAGCAACCTCAGTCAAGTATATGTTAAGGCAGGCGATAGGGTCAACACTTGCCAGACCATCGGCAAGATATTCTCCGACGCGGAAAACGGCAATGCCACAATCCTTCATTTCCAACTCTGGAAGGAGAAGACTAAACTAAACCCGTTGCCATGGCTCAACTAAAAAGATGACTATATGTATTGGACACTCTTTATTACTTTCTTGAAAATAGGCATGGGCACCATAGGCGGCGGATATGCCATGCTGCCGCTGATTGAGCGCGAGGTGGTGGACCGCGGATGGCTGACCAAAGAAGATTTCATCGACCTCTTTGCCATCGCACAATCGCTGCCGGGCATCTTCGCTGTCAACATCTCCATCTTCGTAGGCTATAAGTTGAGGAAAAGCCTCGGTAGCCTTGTCTGCGCATTGGGTACAATCCTGCCTTCGTTCGTGATTATTCTGATAATAGCAACGTTCTTTATCCAGGTGCAAGACAACGTATGGGTGGAAAGAATATTCAAGGGGATACGCCCGGCTGTTGTGGCACTGATAGCCGTGCCTTGCATCACCACGGCACGGTCCATCAAACTCAGCCGCGTCACCATACTGATACCCATCGTCGCTGCGTTACTCATCTGGAAGGGAGGCGTTTCTCCCGTATGGATTATCTTGGCTGCCATCGCCGGAGGATTGGTGTATGGCTTGAAATTCAAACGAAACTGATATGATTTGGCTACAATTACTCTACGTATATCTGAAGATAGGCATCTTTGGTTTTGGTGGCGGATACGCCATGCTCTCGCTGATACAAGACGAGGTGGTTGACCATTACGGATGGATTACTCTGCAAGAGTTTACCGACATCGTGGCAATCTCGCAGATGACGCCGGGACCGATAGGCATCAATAGCGCGACCTACATTGGCTATACAGCCATCCACAATGCCGGCTACCAACCATGCATGGCTGTTCTGGGCTCTTGCCTCACAACTTTTGCCGTGTGCCTGCCGTCGTTCATCCTCGTGTTGGTCATCTCCTATTTCTTTGCCAAGTTCAAGAACAACAAATACGTCGTTGCAGCCTTCACCGGCATACGCCCTGCCACGGTCGGATTGATAGCCGCCGCCGCTTTATTGCTTGTAAACCACGAAAACTTCATCGACTATAAGAGTTTTCTTCTCTTCGGCGCCGCCTTCATCCTTACTTGGAAATTCAAAGTCCATCCAATCCTTACAATAGTATTAGCCGGCATCGCCGGAGCAATCCTTTATGCGTAGACATATATATGTTTTGAGCAAAAGATATATATGTTTTGACGAAGACATATATATGTCCGCTCCCGGGTTATTCGAATAAATGACCCGTTTTATACGAATAAACTGACGATTTT
>CAVGKO010000232.1:0-2600 GCA_963629885.1 Anaerobutyricum sp. | reverse complement strand
GGTTAATATGGATGAGTCGGTGAAGAAAACGCAAGGCGGAGGTGGTGATAAAGAAATATTGTACTCCAAGACCATTAAAGCCGGTAAGCGTATCTATTATTTGGATGTGAAGAGGAATTTGAAGAACGAAATGTTTTTGGCTGTGACTGAGAGTAAGAAAGTACAGTCGAGGGAAGATGCGCAAATACTTTTCGAGAAGCATAAGATATTTCTATATAAGGAAGACTTTGACAAGTTTATGGATGGCATGCGCGACGTGCTTGACTATATTAAGCAACGGAGTCCTGCACGTGTGGATTCTCAAGCTCCGGATGCAAAACCGGAGGCGGAAACCAATAATGGCTCAGACGAAATAAAACTGGATATCGAGTTTTAAAGGGATAAGAAAACAATAACGGACTATTCTCCATAGGTAGGGAATAGTCCGTTATTGTTTTAATAAGCAACCACGCTTTGCGGCTGCCCGTCTGCCGGCAGATTAAGCCGGATTGATTGCTCCCGTAGGACAAACATCTGCACAAGTTCCGCAATCTGCACACATGTCCGGGTCGATATGATAGATATCACCCTCAGAGATTGCTCCAACCGGGCACTCGTCAATACAAGTACCACAAGCGATACAATCGTCACCAATTAAATAAGCCATTTTCTTAAACGTTTAAATTTATAACTATTAGTAGGCGCAAATGTAGAATTTTATTTATATCCCTGCAATAAGTTCCGGCCTTTTTCGTTCTTTATCCAAAACTGATTGAAAGTTGAGACGTCTATTGTTTTTATTGCTGATGAGCGGCCTTGTCTTTCCTGCTCTTATGGCGCAGAAAGAAGTGGTTAAGAACCAACCGTATGCTGACTTGAAGTGGATACATCTTGGGTTCCATGTAGGGTTGCATGCGCAGGATTTGTTGTTGACCAATACCGGTGTGATGACCGATGGCGAGACGTGGTTTGCCGAGATTCCCAACTATTCACCCGGCTTCAGCGTCGGTGTGATAGGGGATATGTATATGAACCCTTATTTCAATCTCAGGTTTATCCCAACGGTGCATTTCGGTGACAAGAAGTTTTTGTTTCGCGAGCAGGATACCGGCGAGGAGTATTCCACTTCTGTGCGTTCAACCATATTGAGTTTTCCTTTGGACGTAAAATATTCTGCCCTCCGCATCAACAACTATCGTCCATATCTTATTGGCGGTGTGTATGGGGCAATGAACCTTGGACGCAAGAAGGGTATGCCCGTGCTGTTGAAGGCCGGTGATTTTGGCGTGGAGTTCGGTATAGGTTGTGATATCTATCTGCCGTTCTTTAAGCTGTGTCCGGAACTTAAGTTTAGCTTCGGATTGGTTGATTTGCTTCAGAAAGACCGTAGCGATTTGACGGATGTAGACCTTGTGAAGTATCCCAACGCATTATCCAAGGCGACCTCACGTATGGTTTCGTTGACGTTCAATTTTGAATAAACATCCTTATATAAATGTATGCGGCGGGGGCAGCAAGCATTAAGCTGTCGAATCTGTCAAGCATTCCGCCATGGCCCGGAAGCATCTTCCCCGAGTCTTTTACTCCCAACGTGCGCTTTAGTAGCGACTCAACCAAGTCGCCCCAGGTGCCAAATACCACCACTGTTATGGCCAACCCAAGCCAGTTGTACCAGCTTATTTCGGGCACATACCATGCCAACGCCTGTGAGGCAGCCAGTGCAACAATCATTCCGCCGAAGAACCCTTCCCACGACTTCTTGGGAGAGATGCGCTCAAACAATCTTCTCTTCCCAAACAAGGTGCCAATAAGGTAGGCCCCGGTGTCGTTAAGCCAAATGAAAACGAACACTGCCAAGACAAACAACGGGGAGTAGACCATCGCCCCCTCTACGTTCGGCGTGGCTGCAAGGAAGTTGAGCATCGAAAATGTTCCGGCACAATAGACCTGTGCAAACATGGTGAACGACCAATCGTTGATTGGGTTCGGTGCCTTGCTATACAGTTCGGCAACCAACGTGTATATAAGGAATAGGATATAAGGCAAGAACACTGCGCCGTCGGTTATCTGATTGGCGTACATAAAGGTGGCAACAAACAGATAGATGCCCCCCAACGACGATATGGCGCGTTTCAAGATTGCCTTCTCGTAGTGCTCCATCAATCCATAGAACTCCCACAGCGTTAACCCGGTAATCAGCCCGAACACAATAAGGAATGAGACGGGTTTGTAGCAAATGGCTCCCACCAACACCGCAACAAAGAGTATTCCGGTAAGCGCCCGTATTATCAGATTTTTCAGCACAATGTATTTCGTTTTGTTGATATACTACTCGCAAAATTAGATATAAATCTCAATTTACATGTAGACCCATGCCGGAAAACTAAAAGCGTCTCGTTTCCCGGAAAAGGATTTGTCTTTTTACTTCAAAACTTTCTAAGGTCAAATCTCTGACGTGTTGCTGCTCTTTCGCCTTCGGGGGAGTTTGTTGCGGAGGTTGTAGGATGTGCGGACCTCTTCAACCAAAGAGTTTACGTCGCGGATGAAGGCTTCGCTCTCCTGCACCTCGGAATTTGATAGAAAAGTTCCATAACAATCGGATTTTTTGTTTGACGGCGTAA
>CAVGKO010000231.1:0-2618 GCA_963629885.1 Anaerobutyricum sp. | reverse complement strand
GGTAAGGATTGGAAAGTGGTTCGACGCAATCAATTCACAGAGGTGACCGGCCCGGGGGGTATTTATGGGAATCCCAATCCTGAGACCGACCCTGTTTGGACAATAGGATGGGATTATAAGTCAATCATTCTGGGCGTTCGTGACGCAAAGAAAGGTTGGTCGTTCTATCGCCTTCCCAAAGCGAGTCACAGCTACGACGGAGCACATGGATGGAATACGGAATGGCCTCGCATCCGGAATGTCGGAACGGAGTCAGAGCCCGACTACCTGATGACGATGCATGGCATGTTTTGGCATTTCCCCGGAGGGTTTACCATGGATAACAGCGCCGGTATCCGTCCGCGTTCCGCTTATCTGAAAGTTATCGGCGATTTCACCCGTTGGAACAACCAGATAGTTTTCGGATGCGACGATTCGGCTCAGAAAGAGTTCTTGAACAAACGTAAAGCAAAGGGAAATATCGAAGGTCCTGGCCAGTCTAATTCCAATCTGTGGTTTACCTCTTTGGCTAAGCCCGACGAATTGGGACCGGCAACGGCAGAAGGCGCTGTTTGGGCAAAAGAGAGTGTGAATGGAAACGAAATCTCGGAACCTTTTCTGTTTGATGGTTGGCCCAATCGTTCATGCTGGGTGAAAAACGGAGGCCAACAATCGGTGACATTTACATTCGAGGTTGACAAGAAAGGTGACAACGAATGGAATGAACTGAAATCGGTTTCTCTCGATGCCGGAAGAGCTGCCTTTGTGCCGTTTGTTGAAACGGAGAAAGGCGAGTGGATTCGTGTAAGGGTGGACAAGAGTACTGTTGCCACGGTAAGTTTTAATTACACCTCTGAAGACTCTCGTTCAACTTCTCCGAGTCCAATCTATAAGGGTCTGACCCCGGTTGATGAAACAACAACGAAGGGTGGATTGTTGTATGGATTGGGTAACAACCGCAGGGCTTTGGGTTTGTTGGCAAATGTAACAACAGATGGAAAGGTTACGGAAACGGGTTATTACGAGATGGGCGAAGAGTTGAAGCTGATTCGTAAAGATGATGTTAAGACTGCAGATTTTATCCGTAACAAATTCGCAATACCGGAGCATGTTGTAACAATCGATGAGGGCTCTGTCTTGGTTGTGGACGACGCGGGTCGCCGTTGGCGTTTACCATTGGGGAATGAAGCGTATAGCGGATTGACAAACAAGGGCGTGCTCCGTATCTGCCGTGAGGTTGCAACAGAGAGGGATATGTTTTCTTGTATGGGAACATTCTACGAGCTTCCGGCTGAGAATGCGGATGGTTATGCCAAGATTCGTCCGATATCGACGCATAATTATCACATCAACGATTACGCCTCTTATCGGGGTATGCTTGTCTTGACAGGTGTGACCCCCAAAGAAGGAAAGGGTAATCCGCATATTGTCGTCTCCGATGACGGGAAGGCAGCCGTTTGGGTTGGCGTCATAGATGATTTGTGGTCGTTGGGTAAACCCGTTGGCCAGGGTGGTCCGTGGAAAGATTCCAAAGTGAAGGCGGGCGTTCCGTCCGACCCTTATCTGATAGCTTTCTACGACAAGAAAGAGCTGTCCTTGTCTCATCAGTCAGATAAGGATGTGGTAATAACCGTTGAGGTTGACCCCACAGGGAATGGCGATTGGATGGAGTATGCTTCTTATACTGTAAAGCCGGGAGAATCGCTCGTTCAGCACCTCCCCGAATCGTTTCAGGCAAGATGGATACGTTTCATCTCTGACACGGATACAAAAGCGACAGCTTGGCTGAGTTATAAGTAAGAGAGAATTAACAGACAGACGACATTCGGCGATGAAAATGATTCGCTGAATGTCGTTTGCCAATTTTGGCGTAAGCGCTAACCTTTGTCCATTTGAACAAAAAACGAATATCATGAAGACACGTGTGATTTTAATATTGTTGTTCTTACTGAGTTTGGAAACAAGTCGGGCTGTAGACCTGTTTGTTGAAACCGAAAGCTTTACTCATAAAGGAGGATGGGTGGTAGACCAACAGTTTATGGACCAGATGGGGTCGCCCTACCTGCTTGCCCATGGCATAGGGGTGCCGGTGGAAGATGCGTATACCGAGGTCACTTTTCCTCAAAAAGGTGAGTATTATGTATATGTTCGCACATACAATTGGACATCCCCATGGAAACAAGGAGAAGGCCCCGGCAGATTTGGATTGTCGGTAGGAGGACGGATGATATCGTCGTCGTTAGGCACCAAGGGCGCTGCATGGATGTGGCAAGCGGCAGGGAAAGTGTCTATAAAGAACCTTAAGACCGTAGTCAAGTTGCATGATTTTACTGGATTCGATGGCCGTTGCGACGCCATCTATTTCACGACGGAAGAGGGGCAAGTTCCGCCTTCGGATGGGGGAGAGTTGGAGACGTTCCGTCGCAAGGCTTTGCATATCCCGGATGAACCTTCAATTGCCGGAGAATACGATTTGGTTGTTGTGGGTGCCGGTATAGCCGGAATGAGTGCTGCCGTATCAGCAGCCCGATTGGGGTGTAAGGTGGCTTTGATTAACGACCGTCCTGTGGTGGGTGGAAACAATAGCTCGGAGATTCGTGTTCATTTAGGTGGGCGTATTGAAGAAGGTACTTATAAGG
>CAVGKO010000230.1:0-2631 GCA_963629885.1 Anaerobutyricum sp. | reverse complement strand
ACTTCTGCTATGTATGTTTTCTTGGTAATACCGTCGTAGGAGGTGGTGACAAACTTAACGGGCTTTGAGAAATCCAAGGAGTCGTCTTTGCTCCAATAGAAAGTGGTGTCTGGCACTGCTTCTTGCGTTATTTCTACGGAATACGTCCCCGATGCCGACGTCATCGTACAAAGCACTACTCCCACCTTCGTACCATACGGAAGAGAATCGGGGTTGAAGATATGCCCGTTCACTTGGTCAATCACAAACTTCACTGTGTCTAACTCTCCACCCAAAATCGAATCGTGACTAACCGAAAATGTCATTATCTGACAGTCTTTGGGCGTTTCATACTCTTGGTCAGAGCCTAAGCAAGAAGATAGAAACAATGCAATACATCCCGCCACAACAAATAGTATAATTCTATTTTTCATCAAAAAACAAGTTTGTTTCATATACAAAGTCGCAAAAGTAGAAACATTTTTGCTTTATTCCCCATATTGGTCCAATTTTATAATATTTTAGTTCGTAACCATGGCTGCGAAGGATATATATGTTTCGCTTTCAAAAGACGGGACTTTTGAGTTTGAAAGATATATCTTTTGAAGTCAAAAGACGGGACTTTCGAAGTCAAAAGATATATCTTTTTTCCACCCTTTAGGATTGCCTTGTCAGATGCGTTTTGGAATGGGTAAAATCGAAGGGGCTAGCCGTTTTGCCTGAAAGGGCTAGCCGTTTGGACCAAAAGGGCTAGCCCTTTCGAAAAAAGATGGAGATTGTATGGTCTTGCACCTTCTTGATTTCTGCCAGTGTGAGCGCTGCATCGCGGGTGGGATTGGGCGCCGGAACACCGGAAGAAAGATTGACCGGTGCTGTCTCTACCAACATGCAATCCCATAAACCTTCCTCAATGAAATGACCAAGAAGCGTGGCGCCGCCTTCCACCATGAGAGAATTCAGTTTGCGGGTATACAGTTCGTTCATCACCTGGGGTAAGACCGGTTGGCTGAAGTCTATCGTGACGTACTCAATGTTCTCCTTGCTTACCATCTCTTTTTCGGTAAAGAGCAACGTCTTTACTGAGGCGTCAAGCAGATGGTAATGGGGTGGTATACGCAATGTCCTGTCGAGCACCACTCTGACCGGCGATTCTCCCACCCAATGCCGTACCGTTAGCGAAGGATTGTCGAGCAATGCCGTCCGTGTGCCGACCATGATGGAGGCAACCTCTGAACGTAGACGGTGCACCATGCGCCGTGTTTCCGGAGAAGACAACACAACTGCCGGTGGGGTAGGGCTTGTCCGCAGCCGGTCTATAAAACCATCTGCGCTCTGTGCCCACTTCAGATATATATATGGTCGTTTTTTCTCTTGAAAGGTCATAAAGACTTTGTTCAATGCGCGAGCCTCTTCTTCCATCACGCCGGTTACGACTTCCACGCCCGCCTCGCGAAGCATCCTCACACCTCTGCCCGACACTTTGGGGAAGGGGTCGAGGCATCCAACCACAACGCGGGGAATATGTTTTTTGATGATTAGCTCTGCGCAAGGGGGTGTCTTGCCATAATGCGAGCAAGGCTCCAAGCTTACATACAACGTTGACTCCTTAAGAAGTGATTCGTCGCGTACCGAAGCGATGGCATTCACCTCGGCATGCGCCTCGCCATATCTGCGGTGGTAGCCTTCCCCTATAATCTTATCCTGATAAACAATCACCGCCCCTACCATCGGGTTGGGAGCAACATGCCCCATCCCTCCGTGTGCCAGGGCAATGCAACGTGCCATGTATTTGCTGTCGACCTCTATCACTTTCTTTGCCTATAAACGGTTTTACATTACTTTTGCGTTAGAAACATTATGCCATGACTGAGACAATTGCATACATGCGCCATACGCTCGAAGGATACTATCCTGGCGGTGAACTCAATGCTATGATTCGCTTGATAATGGAGCGCGTGTGTAACATTCAGCCATATCAGTTCTACCTCTGCAAAGGTAGAGAATTATCCGGTGAGGAAAAGACGACCATCCGTGATATAGTGGAGCGTCTAACCACATACGAACCGATTCAATATATCTTAGGTAAGACTGACTTCTGCGGCCTTGAGTTCAGTGTAACCCCGGCAGTCTTGATTCCGCGCCCGGAGACGGAAGAACTGGTTGACATAATTGTGCGCGACTATCCTCAAGGAGGTATTGATGTGTTGGACATCGGTACGGGCAGCGGTTGTATTGCCATCTCCCTTGGTAAACGGCTAAGTGGCTCGCGAGTGTCTGCCTTGGATGTTTCGGCGGAAGCCTTGATGGTTGCCCGGAAGAATGCCATTGATAACAACGTAGAGGTATTTTTCTACGAAGCGGATATCCTGCAGACTTCGGTGGTGGAGGGTTCAATCGAAACAATGTTTGATGTGATTGTAAGTAACCCTCCATACGTGATGGAAAAAGAGAAAGCGGGGATGGAGAAGAACGTTCTCGGCTATGAGCCCTCTCTCGCTTTGTTTGTTCCCGACGACGACCCCCTGTTGTTTTACCGCCATATTGCCCGTTTCGCCCGGCAAAAACTAAAGGAGAGGGGTCGCTTGTATCTTGAAATAAATGCGCAGATGGGTGATGCCATTGTCGATAGCTTACGTATGATGAAGTTTAGTG
>CAVGKO010000229.1:0-2641 GCA_963629885.1 Anaerobutyricum sp. | reverse complement strand
CTTACCTATTCTCATAGCGCTTGTAATTCGTTCTCAGCACAAAAGTAAGGATAAGGTTACAACAAGTAAAATTTTCCTCCTTATGGAATTTCAATACCTTTGTTCCAACATCAACCATTAAAACCATATAGCTATGAAAAAGACTTTCTTTGGGATTGTGGTGGCGTTGGCCACTCTTGTGTCATGTTCATCCGGCGAGACGGATAATATTGTCAAGCCAAACGACCGCCAGTTGGCATGGGCGGATGCCGAGATAGGTGTGCTGATACACTTCGACATGCCGGTATACCACCCCGAATACATCTCCAGTCATTGGGGCACGCACCCCGATGCTTCCACCTTTGCTCCGACAGAGCTGAGCACCGACCAGTGGCTCGAGACGGCTCACAAGCTGGGAGCCAAGTATGCCGTTCTTGTGGCAAAGCATGGTAGCGGTTTCAGTCTATGGCCCACTGAGGCACACGAATACAGCATCAAGCATTCGCCATGGAAGGATGGCAAGGGCGACATCGTGGCAGACTTCGTTGCCTCCTGTAAGAAGTATGGTATCAAGCCGGGTATCTATGCCAGTACCGTTGGCAACGGATATCTCTACGCTAACTACCCCGGTATTGTGCAGGAAGGCAGTCCGGTTACCCAAGAGGAATACAACAACATCGTGCAGCAGCAGCTCACCGAGCTGTGGAGCAACTACGGCGAGCTGTTTGAGGTATGGTTCGACGGCGGCGTGCTCTCGAAAGACAAGGGGGGCTTCGACGCACTGGCACTCATAGAGAAGCTACAGCCCAACGCCATCGCTTTCCAAGGTCCGTACGGCCACCCCAACCTGATTCGCTGGGTGGGTAATGAGGAAGGCGTTGCTCCGTATCCTTGCTGGGCCACTGCCGACTCCACGACGAATTCCGACGGCACCCTCGTGGTAAACGGTTTGAACGGCAGACCCGACGCGCCATTCTGGTGCCCCGGGGAGTCGGACTTCACATTGAGATGGAACAGCTCGTTCCAAGGCGGATGGTTCTGGACTGCCGGACAGGACAGTATGATATTTACCGTCCCCGAACTATTGGTGAAGTATGAGACCAGCGTTGGAAGAAACACCAATATGTTGCTCGGATTGGTGGTAGACAGCAGAGGACTTATCCCCGACGCCGATGTTCATCAGGTGGAGCTCTTCGGCAAGGAGATTGTTCGCCAGTATGGTCATCCCTTTAAGCAGACATCCGGTAAGGGCAACGAGGTTACCATCAAGTTCGACAAGCCCACCAGCGTGAACCGCGTCATTATGCAGGAAGATATCGCAAAGGGTGAACGCGTTTTGAAGTATACCTTGAAGGGCAAGAAGAACGGCGAGTGGGTGGACCTCTCCTCCGGCTCGTGCATCGGCCACAAGCATATCGACCGCTTCGAGCCCCAGACCCTCGAGGCCGTCAAGCTCGTGATAGAAGAGTCGAAGGCAAAACCGCAGATACGGAACTTTGCCGTCTTCGAGACTATCTAAGGCCAGTTCCCACATAATTAAAGAAGGAGTCAAACGCTTCTCACAAAGCATTTGACTCCTTCTTTATTGCAAATACCGCGGCAGTCAGAATCCTGCCGTTGGCATTGTGTTTTTAGAGGTTGAACTTGTAACCTATACCAATCTGAACAACGCTGTTTCTTGCCTTGCTGTCGTCACCCTTAATTACGTTGGTCAAACCAATGTTGTAGCGGCCGTCAAGAACAATACCTTTCTTGAATTCATACGATATACCAACGGGAATTGAGAAGTCCACAGTGTTGCAGTTGTCCTTCACATCTACATCGTCGCTATTGCTATAGCCGGCAGCTGCGCCACTTCCTGTAATGTCATTTTTGTTCTTTGCCGACACAAGGAAACCGGGCTGAATACCTGCCTTGATTGCGAAACCTTTGAAGAGGTAGACATTTGCAAGGATAGGTACGTTCAGATAGCCAAGCATCATTTTGCTATTGTCTTCGAGAGACAATATATTGTCACTTATTTCTATGCTTACACCTCTCTGAAAACCTTGCTGTGAGTAGATAAGACCTGCGGTAAGCGCAAATCTGCCGGTCACTTGATAGCCGGCTTCCACACCTGCTGCAAATCCGGCTTTGTAGCTCGGCTTTGATTCCAGGTCGCTATCAAACAAAGCGAAATTGTAATCTCTTGTAAGGTCATCACTAATAAGACTCGTTGCATTGAAAAAGACTTTCGGGGTCAACGAAAAACTCCCTACTTCCGACTGTGCGAAAGAACTTACTGTTGCTGCCAAAGCAGCGAAGAAAAACACGATTTTTCTCATAGTTGTTTATTTATGTTTTGTTTTCGGGGCGCAAAGCTAGTAATCTTTTCTTGTCGGCTGTTTAGTTGTGTGCAAAATTTTTCACCCCTCCAACAGACGGAGATTTCATCAGCATTTAAATGCCGTTCAAACGTCATTTAAACGATGGGATATTACCATTGATATCATTCAATTTCAATATCTTTGTTCCACCAAGCAATTGATAGATTTCAGACTAACTTAGTTTTATTGATTTAAACCATATCGTAATGAAAAAAACTTTCGTAGGGATTTTGGCGGCGTTGGCCACTCTTGTGTCATGTTCATCCGGCGAGACTGAGGAGATTGTGAAGCCCAAT
>CAVGKO010000228.1:0-2648 GCA_963629885.1 Anaerobutyricum sp. | reverse complement strand
GAACTGCGCGTGACTGTCATGGGAAGCTATATCTTCACATGTAAACTGGACTCACAACTCTTGACGGCAGACACCGGTGCCATTGATTGGCGGCAAGGTTATGACTATGGTCTCAAACACGAGATGATAGACACTCCCGAGATGATTGCATCGTTCTGCCGCAAGTATCTGAGACACTTTAACCTCAACTTCGGTTGCTTTGACTTCATCCTAACCCCGGAAGACGAATATGTGTTTTTGGAGTGTAACCCCAACGGACAATGGGGATGGATTGAGGATGAATGTCACGTACCGATGAGTGAAGCAATATTGGATTGTCTCGTTAACAAAATACCCGTTTAACACCAATGATGCCAAAGTTTCGCATACGTCAAGAGATGGAACAGATGGCTGGTCATGACAGGAAAATAGCCATCGGTGGAATGTATTTCCGTCCGTATGACGCCCAAAAGGACTGCATCGTGGCGAGATATTCTGCCGCAGATTGGTCGTTGATATTTCCCGAAATGACGGAAGAGGAACTTGCAGAGTATAGTTACTGCAGTAATGTGGTAGTTTTGGTGTGGTGTGACGGAGATACAGACGAGGCAATTGGTATGCTCTATCTGGAGGAAGCACACGATGACTTGGGTGCCTTGGTGTTCCATGGTGGTACGTGGAATCATAATCCGGCGTACTATTGATTTATCGCTCTCTTGTCTTTCTGCTGAATCAGTTGCTGATACGCAGCTTTAAGATTCGCACCACCTGCAGTTTGAACAATGTTAAAGCCGACAAGTTTCAGCAGGCCATAGGCTTTGAAGAGGTGGAAAGAGATGAGTGCGTAATATTCAAGAAACTCAGTGTGTGTAAATTCAATGAGTCTATCATTGTGAAACGCATGCTGACATGATTTAAAACACTGATAATTATGCTGACATTTCTAGAAATTATCTTAATTGCAATCGTTGCCTTTGTGGCACTTGGCCTGCTTGGCTGGCTTGTTCGGGCGCTTGGTTTGATCATATCAATCCCTTTGGGTTGTCTTTCTAGTGGCATTGTGGGATGCTTTGGATGTATCATCAAGTATATATGGATTATCGTCGTGTTTGGATTTTTAGTCGCAGTGGTTTGCAACCTATTGTAACCATGTAGCGACAATGTAACATTTAGCCTGAACATTGACTCCGCCATGACAGGTGGAACGCCATTTCTTCGGCGTAATACCTACATGTGAGCCGTGTAAGTAGCAAGATTCCCGGGGCAACGGCACTTTCACGGCCTGATGATATAACTGCCTTCCCCGTTTCTGTCCTCCATGATGCTTGTCCTCGGGAATCTCATGATGGAACAAAAGCGAGAGGAAGGGGGAGGCGTTTCTTTGTTGATACTCCACTTCGCTCTCACGTTGCGGTGTTTCCCTCTCATTGGAAGGAAACAAAAACGGTATGGGGACACAACTCCAAATTTACAGGGTACTATTAACATGGAAAAGTACCCTGTAAAAGTCTTCCCCCCCCCCATAAATAATTAATCTCTTAGACATCCTATGGGGACGACGCATATTCCGTCTTGGGGACGTTGGTAGGCATATTGCCCGACACCGGTCAACACCATTTTGAAAGAGGGGGCTCTCATCTTTGTCGTATCAATTTTGTCTGCCAAAGTCTGCAGTGTTTTTGCTCCTTCTGCAATCCGTTTGTCGCCGCCCAGTTTTACTTCTATCAGTCCATATTTTCCATTGCGGAGATGAACAACAGCATCACATTCCAAACCATCCTTATCACGGAAATGGTATACCGAGCCGCCGAGAGCTTCAGTGTAAACTCGCAGGTCTCTGATGCACATCGTTTCAAAGAACAAACCAAATGTATTGAGGTCGTTCACCAAATCTTTTGGACCAAGGCCTAAAGCTGCAACTGCTATAGATGGGTCTGTGAAATATCTTGTGTCAGACGTGCGAATGGCAACCTTACTGCGTAAATTTGGATTCCATGCAATGGAGTCTTCTATCACAAAGATTTTTTTCAAAGCCTTTATGTACGAGTAAATCGTATTTTCACTCACTTCGATACTCTCATTGTTTTTGATATCGGCCAATATTGTACCGGCAGTAGCTTGGCTACCTTGGTTTCTTGCATAAGAGCGCATAAGCCTACGTGCCAACTCACTGTCGCGTTTGGTACCATCAACACGAGAAATATCGAATTTTGTCACGGCTTCAAAATACTCTATAGCCTGCTGTAGGGCTGTCTTCTCGGTCTTCTTGTTTAATGACTTTGGCCAACCTCCGCGACAGGTTAAATATGCCAATCGTTCAATATCAATATTATTGACTCCTTCAACGAAGTATCCCTCCTCTTCAGATGCAAACAACTTGGCGAGGCTGACATCTCCCGTAGAATCTCCCGATTCCCACAAACTCATCGTTCGAAGTTTAAGCCAGGCAAATCTTCCCGTTCCGGTATGAAAGATTTCATCATAACTTGGAGGCACGGCTGAACCTGTTAAGATAAACTGTCCGTCCTCATCACGTTTGTCAACTTCATTTCTCACAGCGTCCCAAAATTTGGGTGCTATTTGCCATTCGTCAATCAAACGTGGGGTCTCACCGCGAAGCAATAGTTTTATATTGGTATTAGCCATGGCAATATTCTGCTCCATTGTAT
>CAVGKO010000227.1:0-2678 GCA_963629885.1 Anaerobutyricum sp. | reverse complement strand
CACTTAAATAATCGCTATGGAAGTAATAAATGCAGTAGGGAGACGTAAAGCAGCAGTTGCTCGCGTGTTCGTAAGCGAAGGAACGGGAAAGATTACAATCAACAAACGTGAGCTTGCCAATTACTTTCCTTCTTCAATTCTTCAGTTCATTGTTAAGCAGCCGCTCGCAAAGCTGAATGTTGAAGAAAAATATGACATTAAGATTAATCTTGACGGTGGTGGTTTCAAGGGTCAGTCTGAAGCTGCGCGTTTGGCTATCGCTCGTGCTTTGATTAAGATTAATCCGGAAGACAAACCTGCGTTGAGAGCAGAAGGTTTTGTTACGCGTGACCCACGTTCTGTTGAGCGTAAGAAACCGGGTCGTCCAAAAGCTCGTAAGAGATTCCAGTTCAGCAAACGTTAATGTTATTTGTGAGTTTCTTACAAGGACAAAGCGTTTAGTATCTAAATTATCGGGATTTCTTTTGCATGTTGACATGTCGGGGAACTACCCGGTGGTTGAAATTTAAACAGAATGTAAACGATTAAAGAAGAAAAAAATGTCAAGAGTTAATTTTGATCAATTATTGGAAGCCGGAGTACACTTCGGACACTTAAAAAGAAAGTGGAATCCAGCTATGGCTCCTTATATTTTTATGGAGCGCAATGGTATTCATATCATTGATTTATATAAAACAGTTGCTAAAGTAGATGAAGCAGCGGAAGTAATGAAGAACCTGGCAAAGCAGGGAAAGAAGGTACTTTTCGTTGCCACTAAGAAACAAGCCAAACAAGTTGTCGCAGATAAGGCATCTTCAGTAGGTATGCCTTACGTTATCGAGCGTTGGCCGGGCGGTATGTTGACAAACTTCCCGACAATTCGCAAGGCCATCAAGAAGATGACTACAATCGATAAGATGACAAAAGACGGTACATTTGATAACCTTTCGAAGAGAGAAAAACTTCAGATTACTCGTCAGCGTGCCAAGTTGGAGAAGACATTGGGTTCTATTGCAGACCTGACCCGTCTTCCGTCAGCTTTGTTCGTTGTTGACGTGATGAAAGAGCACATCGCAGTACGCGAGGCCAACCGTTTGGGTATTCCTGTATTCGGTATGGTTGATACGAACTCTAATCCTAACGACATCGACTATGTAATTCCGGCAAACGATGATGCCACCAAGTCGATAGAAGTTATCTTGGGTGCTATCTGCGATGCTATAAACGAAGGTTTGCAGGAGCGCAAGATTGAGAAGATTGACACCGAAGCTGCCGGTGAGGGCGAAGAAGTCAAGAAGGAGCGTAAGGGAAGAGCTACTGCAAAGAAGGAGCGTGTTAAGAAGGAAGACGAAGAGGCAGAAACAGTTGCTGAAGAGTCTGACAAACCCGCAAGCGAAGAGGAGTAATCTACCAACAAGAGTATAACCATTAAAACAGAAAGTAAGATTATGGCTGTAACTATGGCAGATATTACCAAGCTGCGCAAGATGAGCGGAGCGGGTATGATGGATTGTAAGAAGGCTTTGACAGAAGCCGATGGAAATATCGACAAGGCAATGGAGATTATCCGTAAGAAGGGTCAGGCAATTGCTGCCAAGCGCTCCGACCGTGAGGCTGCAGAGGGTTGCGTGCTGACTAAGAAAGACGGAACATTCGCTGCCATTATCGCTTTGAAGTGCGAGACTGACTTTGTTGCCAAGAACGCTGATTTCATCGCTTTAACTCAGTCTATCTTGGATGCGGCTGTGGCTGCAAAGTGCAAGACATTGGACGAGGTAAAGGCATTGCCGATGGGCAAGGGTACGGTGCAGGATGCTGTTACCGACCGTAGCGGTATCACCGGCGAGAAGATGGAATTGGATGGTTACAATGTAGTGGAAGGTCCTTTCACTACCACGTACAACCATATGGGCAAGAACCAACTTTGTACGATTGCTGCATTCAACAAGGAATCGGAAGAAGTTGCTCACAACATCGCTATGCAGATTGCTGCTATGAACCCTATCGCCATTGACGAAGACGGCGTTCCCGAATCAGTGAAGGAACAAGAGATTCAGGTGGCTATAGAGAAGACCAAGGCAGAGCAGGTACAGAAGGCCGTTGAGGCTGCTTTGAAGAAGGCAGGCATCAACCCGGCTCATGTAGACAGCGAAGACCATATGGAGAGCAACATGTCTAAGGGTTGGATTACCGCTGAAGACGTGGCGAAGGCAAAGGAAATCATTGCTTCCGTTTCTGCCGAGAAGGCTGCAAACCTTCCTGAGCAGATGATTCAGAACATCGCCAAGGGTCGTCTGGGCAAATTCCTGAAGGAAGTTTGCTTGTTGAACCAAGAGGATGATATGGATGGTAAGAAGACCGTTCGGGAAGTGATGAAAGAAGCTGACCCCGAATTGCAGATTCTTGCATTCAAGCGCTTTACTTTGAGAGCTGAGTAAGCTTAATTAAAAATTACTACTATGACTAGAAAGGGGGTAAACAGGCGTGTTTACACCCTTTCTTTTTGTTTACCCCAAAGCCAAAACGCACGGCTAATCGATTAGTTGTTTTGGAGGCTGAATTTTGAAAGGTACGAACCTTTGGACGAAAAGGTTCGTACTCTTCATTCTTTCGGTAAGAATTATCCCCTCGTGAGGGCAATCGGGTAGGAGGTAAATGCTAATCATAAAAGGTATTTGCCTCCTACTTTCGCATTTACC
>CAVGKO010000226.1:0-2694 GCA_963629885.1 Anaerobutyricum sp. | reverse complement strand
GCTATATACGGAGGAGTTCCGCGACGTGGTGCTTCGCCGTACGGGTAAATTCCTTGAGTATTTGAGAAAGTATAACAACAACCCGTTGGCTCCGGGCTTGAATGTGAAAGACTACAACGTTTTGTGGCCTATTCCTCAGACCGAGATTGATGCAACGGGTGGTACGTTGACTCAAAACCCGGGATATTGATAACAATAATTACCGATGAATTTTAAGAGAGGCTGCGTCCATCCGGGCGCAGCCTCTATTATATGCGTATGCTCGGCATGAGTTTTCACACTATTGTCAAACTAAGGCAATGTCGTAAATTTGCATGGAATCAAACTTAAATCGGTTTAAAGTGATGAGGTATAAGTCTGCAATAGTGGCATTCTTGATGTTAGCGGGTATGATGCCTGCGCATGCGGGGACTTTGGAAGTCGGAGTTCGACAGACAATCTGTGAGACAACGGGGGCGGTGACAAAGATAACCGTCGGCGATTCCCCTATGAATTGGGTATTGTCGCCCGACGGTCAACAGTATCAGTGGGTGACTGAGAAATACGGATGGGGACTGGGTTACTTGGCGGTAAATGGCAAGAGCTATTGCTGGACTACTCCGACAGCGATGAATACGGACGGCACCAAGGTCACCTATGAGACGGGTGACATCCGTATTGGTGTGGAACGCATGACATCATCTGATGGAGAAATTACCGAACGTTACACCTTCTCCAACACAGGTCGTTCTACTCTATCCGTTACAGATGCGGGCATCTACACTCCCTTCAACGACAATTACCCTGATGCGACGACGTGTTTGACTTCAAGATGTCACGCGCATATTTGGCCCGGCGACGAGGCTGCCTATGTCTATGCCGTGAGAATGGACGGGACCGGGAATCATCTCGGACTGATGGTGACCGACGGGGCGATTTCCGGATATGAGGTTATGGAACGTGGAAGGGACAAAGCCAGTTCGCACTTCCGAGGTGTTTTCTCGCTTAGGATGCCTGACTTCACACTTAAGTGCGGCGAGTCGTATTCTGTCGAATGGCTGTTGTTTCCACACACCGGCCAGCGGGATTTCAAGGAGAAACTGATTGGTCATGGTGGCATGTATATTGAATCGGACAAGTATGTCTATCAGAAAGGCGAGACTGCGTCGCTGAGAATAAAGAGCAGGAAATGCCCTAAGGGAGAGATAAAGACTGTAGTCTGCGACAGACTTGGAGATGTGTCCATCCCTGTAATCCACAAAGGTGTCAAGACCCATGTCGAACTGCTTGTTGTCAGTGATATTGAAGAGTTGGTGCGTAGGAGGGCGGAGTTTATCGTTGCCCATCAAAGATACAATGACAAGTCGAACCCTCTTTATGGAGCATTCATGGTCTATGACAACGAGGGTGACAGTATCTATCTCAATAACACCCCCAACTGTAGCCGTTATGATAGGAACGAGGGCGCCGAACGTCTTGGAATGGGTGTCTTTCTTGCGAAATATTACAAGGCTCATCCTTCTGAGGAATTGCTTACCCGGCTTCGCGAGTATGCCGCATTTGTACGCACGCGTCTTCAGACTCCCGAATATAAGACATTCTCATGCATCGACAAGACCGGACGAAATAGAGGATACAATTATCCATGGGTGGCTGATTTCTACTTCCACATGTACGCTATAACCAAGGATAAGCAGTATGCCATTGACGGATATAAAACTATGAAATCGTGGTTTCAACAGTTCGGATATGGTTTCTATGCCATCGACATTCCGGTTGCGATTGGACTTGAATCGTTGAAGGATGCCGGCTTGAGCCTGGAATACGATACACTGCTAAGCGACTACAAGAAAACCGGTGAGGTATTCGTTTCCAACAGTCTGAAATATCCGCCTCATGAGGTCAACTACGAACAGAGCATTGTAGGACCGGCCATCCAGTTCCTTGAGGAGCTGTACCTGGCTACCGGGGATAAGAAATATCTCGATGAGGTGGAGAAACAATTGCCCGTGCTCGAAGCTTTCAATGGTTTCCAGCCCAGCCATCATCTCAACGACATCGGCATCCGTCATTGGGATGGTTATTGGTTTGGCAAACGTGAGATGTATGGCGATACCTTCCCCCATTATTGGTCGGGAATCACCGCCGTGGTCTTTTACTATTATGCCAAAATAACCGGAAATGACGATTATCTACTTCGGGCGAAGAATATTGTCAACAACAATCTGAGCCTTTTTGATGAGGATGGTCGTGGCCATTGTGCCTATCTCTATCCGGATAAGATAGACGGAAACAAAGGAAAATTCAACGACCCCTATGCGAACGACCAAGATTGGGCCATGGCTTACTACATGCTGATAAACCACTAAATCGCTTTTGCCGGGAGAAACAACGACGCCCGTCGTAACCTTCACCGAGCCCATGGAAATGCTTTCGACGCCCGTCGCAACCATCACCGAGCCCATGGAAATACTTTCGACGCCCGTCGCAACCATCACCGAGCCCATGGAAATGCTTCCGACTGCCGTCGCAACCATCACTGAGCACTTTGAGATGTTTGCGACTGCCGTCGGAACTTTCACTGAACATTTGGAAATGCCAACTCAGTGCTGAGAAACCATTGCTGAGCGCTCCGTGATACTTACTCAGTGCTGAGAAACCATTGCTGAGCGCTCCGTGATACCTGCTCAGTGCTGAGAAACCATTGCTGAGCGC
>CAVGKO010000225.1:1606-2697 GCA_963629885.1 Anaerobutyricum sp. | reverse complement strand
AACATTGGGGTATCGTCCTTAGAGGGAGCCGACATAACTACATATTTAGCACCGGCGTTGATGTGAGCCTGAGCTTTCTCTTTTGTAAGGAAGAGACCAGTTGATTCAACAACATACTCAGCACCTACCTCGTTCCAAGCAAGTTCGTTCGGGTCTTTGCAAGCAGTAACACGGATAGCCTTACCGTTAACAATCAATTTGCTGTTTTCAACATCAGCCTCGATAGTTCCGTCGAACTGACCGTGCATTGTGTCATACTTCAGCATATATGCCAAGTAATCAACCGGGCAAAGGTCATTGATACCTACGATTTGAATATCGCTTCTCTTCTGTGCGGCACGGAAAACAAAACGTCCGATACGGCCGAAACCGTTAATACCTACTTTAATCATTGTAATAAAACTTTTTATGGGTTTGTTAAACTATTAATAAATTTCAATCAACAACCACAAGGAGTCGCACATGAAGCCAATGTTGCCAGCATCACAACGAATACTATAAAGGAAACCAAATTGCGTTTCATCTTTTATCCTTGCTTCTAACGACTGCAAAAGTAGTCCTATTTTTTAATTCATATCTTACAACATCGAGAAAAAGTATGTTGTATAACATAAATTAAATGTTAGGCGTTGCCTTTTTTCTGAAACAAAACACCTGTGAACCAACTTCGTATTTTTTTGATTCCCCATGTCAGTAAAAGTGGCTTTACAACATCCCAAGCAATGGGGGATAGCTCTCGTAGGATACTCAGATAATCGATTGAGAGAGGTGCTCGGTTGCTTGTTGCGGCAATGGCATCAGAAGGTGTTGCTTTTTTTTGAGTGGTACCGGGGAAGAGTAGCGACGTGAAGCCGTGAAGAAACACTCCGGCAGCGTTTTCTTGGATATACGAAAAGTCGTCGTTCAACTTCTTTTGTTGTTGGGCGCAACGCCTATAGAGTTGTTCCTTGTCAGAGAGTAGCTTCTCCAGGGGTGTATGCGGTTTGATTTGTGTCGGTTGTTGTATCTCCATTTTCGCTGTTACCATTCAAGGCTGCAATCACGATGTTGAGAACGGTGTTGCAGATTTTTTGTTTGTTCGACATAATGAG
>CAVGKO010000225.1:0-1596 GCA_963629885.1 Anaerobutyricum sp. | reverse complement strand
ATTAACAGGAGATAGAGCACGGCTACGAATGCAAATCCTGCTCCAATTGAGCCGAAAACGTCTCCCATAAAGAACCCTAATGCCAGGAAAATAAACAAGATGGCAAAGAATGCCAAAAACAATAGAATCAAGCCATACGAAAGGACGGCAATCAGATGTCCGCTCCTTTCGTATGTGCTTAGTTTCAGGAGTTCAAGCTTCAACTCTACGTAAGAAGAGATGTCGTCTCTCAGCTCACGAAAGATTTCCCTCGAATTTTTTTCCATAGAATGGGCTTACTCTGCTACGGTTGTTTCGTCTGCAGCTGCCACCTCGGCCTTGCTTTCTTTGTATTTGGCAATGGCGGAATTAAATCCTTCTTTTACTTTGCCTACTACGCCGTTAAGCTCATCCAACAACTGTTCTTTCTTGTCTGTGGCTGCCAAGTAACCAACGGCAACACCAATTGCGGTCCCAACTACCAGGCCCAGCAATAATTTAGAATCTACATTTTTCATATCCTTATATTTAAAACGTTTGCAATGATAACGTGTTTATTCGTAAGATAGTCTGTTTTGGACGTTAGTTTTGTTTAAATAAGGTTGCTCAGCGTTGTTTCTGCGTCTTTACTGCCACCCAATTGTTTTTCTCTGCATAGGAGAGGAAGCTTAGGGAGTTTCGTTCGCATTCGGCTTTGATGAAGGGGATGTCTTGTGTGTAGAACCCGCTCATAAAAAGCAGTGCCCCGGGCTTCATGCTCCCGGCATAGTGCTGCATATCGTTCAGAAGGATGTTGCGGTTGATGTTGGCAAAGACTACATCAAACATCCCGAATGCCGGGATTTGTTCGGCGCCGCCCAATGCCAGCTGTATGTCGTCGGTATGGTTTAGATGGATGTTCTCGAGAGCATTGTTGTATGCCCATTCGTCGATGTCGATGCCAACCACCTTAGAAGCCTTCTTCATCTTGGCAAGGATGGCAAGCACAGCCGTTCCGCATCCCATATCAAGCAGGTCCTTGCCCTCGAGGTCAAGTTTCAGCATTTCGCTAATCATGAGGAAGGTTGTTTCGTGATTGCCTGTGCCGAAAGCCATCTTGGGGTCTATTATAATATTGAAAGCGTAGCCCGGTTCCGGTTCATGGAAGGAAGCGCGGATGATGCATTCCTGCCCGATGCGGATGGGCTTGAAATAGTTCTTCTCCCATTCCTCGTTCCAATCCTTGCTCTCGATAAGTTGCTGGGTGTAATGAATACCGACATTCTCTATCGGGAACTCTTTCAGCTTGCCTGCCAATGCCGTCTCGTCGTATAGTTGTTCGGAGATATATGCCAATATGCCGTCTTCGTTTTCAACGAAACTCTCAAAGCCTATTTCCCCCAGTTCGGAAGCCAACACATCGTTGATGATGGATTTGTCTACGGGGGAATTGTATGTAAATTTTAGTTCGTAATAATTCATTGTTTTATGTGTTCAAAAGAGAGAGAGTCGACTCTTTTGGGCAAAACAATCGATTGTTTTGATGAAAAGAGTCGACTCTTTTGTTTTTCCTTACTCTTTGACGGGGCGAATGCTGAAGCCTTTTGCCTTGTAGTCGGTGGTCGACGTAGTCACTTT
>CAVGKO010000224.1:0-2721 GCA_963629885.1 Anaerobutyricum sp. | reverse complement strand
ATTCATGTTTGTCCCGAATACCACTTCGAAATCGGGCGTGCATATTCACGACTCTATCGATTCAAAGCGTACCATGACTGTGGTCATCATCGCTTTGTTGCCTGCTTTGCTTTTTGGTATGTATAATGTAGGCTATCAACACAACCTGGCTGTTGGTGCCAACCCCGGATTCTGGATGACGTTCGTCTTTGGATTCCTGGCTGTACTGCCTAAGATTATTGTTTCGTATGTAGTGGGTCTGGGTATCGAATTTACCGTGGCTCAGATAAAGAAAGAAGAGATTCAGGAAGGTTTCTTGGTTTCCGGTATACTAATCCCGATGATTGTCCCGGTTGATACTCCGCTGTGGATGATTGCTGTGGCCACTGCCTTTGCTGTTGTTTTTGCCAAGGAAGTGTTTGGTGGTACGGGCTACAACGTGTTCAACGTAGCGTTGGTAACGCGTGCGTTCTTGTTCTTTGCTTATCCGGCAGCCATGTCGGGCGACCAGGTCTTTGTTCGCACCTCCGATACATTCGGGATTGGCGCAGGGCAGGTTGTTGACGG
The DNA here is from genome assembly GCA_963629885.1 of Anaerobutyricum sp. GTDB lineage: Bacteria > Bacteroidota > Bacteroidia > Bacteroidales > Tannerellaceae > Parabacteroides. The sequence continues at coordinate 2,175 of CAVGKO010000224.1, read as the reverse complement.
CTTCTCGGGAGCTACTCCTCTGGGGCAGATTGCTATTGCCACCAAGGACCAGATTGGTTCGTTCCAAGCAGTGGACGTACTGAACAACCCGATGACCACTTGGGATTATTTCGTTGGACTGATGCCCGGGTCAATTGGTGAGACATCTGTTATTGCCATCTTGATTGGTGCCATTATCCTCCTGTATACCCGTATCGCAAGCTGGAAGACAATGTTGTCGGTGTTTGTTGGTGGTGCCTTTATGGTGTCTGTCTTCAATATGATTGGCTCAACTGTTGCCATGACGGTTTCTCCTATCGACCATTTGTTGCTCGGAGGCTTTGCTTTTGGTGCCGTATTTATGGCTACCGACCCTGTGACATCTGCACGTACTGAAACGGGAAAATACATCTATGGTTTCTTGGTTGGAGCAATGGCTATCATCATCCGAGTACTGAACCCCGGTTATCCCGAGGGCATGATGCTTGCTATCTTGCTGATGAATGTATTTGCTCCGCTTATCGACTATTACGTAGTGGAGGCAAACATCAACCGCAGATTGAAACGTGTAATCAAATAATGTAAGAAGGAGATTATGGCAAAATATAAATGTAAAGTATGTGGATATATCCACGAAGGGAATAACGCTCCGGATACTTGTCCCAAATGTAATGCTCCTGTTTCCGAGTTTGAAGAAATAAAAGCCGAAGCCGGTGGCAAGAAGAAGGGAGTGGATAGAGACGGCAACACATATACGGTTATATATGCTTCCGTAATGGTTGTGTTGGTGGCTGTTTTGTTGGCATTTACCTCTCAGTCGCTTAGAACATTCCAGCAGAAGAACGAAGACAACGACAAGCGTCAGCAGATTCTTCGCTCGATAGGAGTGACGGTGCCCTCCAACGAAGCCGAGGCAAAGTTCGGTGAATTGATAAAGGAATCGTTCCTTGTGGACGAGAACGGTAAGAAGGTGGAAGGTGATGCCTTTTCTGCCAAACCGGAACAGCATCCGGTGTTTGTTGCCAATGTAGACGGTAAAAACAAATACATCATGGCTCTGTCAGGTACCGGTTTGTGGGGACCTCTGTGGGGGTATCTTTCTGTTGAAGACGACATGAACACAATTTTTGGTGCAGACTTCAGCCATCAGGGTGAAACTCCGGGATTGGGTGCTGAGATAGCCAAACCCGGTTTCTGTAGCAAATTCAAAGGCAAGAAGTTGTTTATGAATGGCGAATTCAAATCAGTGGCTGTTGTTAAGCCGGGTAAGAGCGTAGCCGGTCAGGACTATGTTGACGGCATTTCAGGTGGTACTATTACCAGTAAGGGTGTCGACCGTATGTTGTCGGGTAGCTTAAGTGGCTATGTTAAGTTTTTAACCTCACAAAAACAGTAATAAGATGGGATTATTATCAGATAAAAACAAAGGAGTTTTGTTAGGCCCGCTGAGCGCAAACAACCCGGTCATTGTACAGATGTTGGGTATCTGCTCTGCTTTGGCTGTAACATCAAAACTGGAGCCGGCCATTGTGATGGGTATTTCCGTGACGGCTGTTGTGGCTTTTTCCAACGTTATCATTTCGTTGCTTCGTAACACCATTCCTAACCGTATACGTATTATCGTGCAGTTGGTGGTGGTTGCGGCGTTGGTAACTATCATTAGTGAAGTTCTGAAAGCATTCGCCTACGACGTAAACAAGCAGCTTTCGGTGTACGTTGGTTTGATTATTACCAACTGTATCCTGATGGGCCGCTTGGAGGCATTTGCTTTGGGTAATGGTCCGTGGGAGTCGTTTCTCGACGGTATCGGTAATGGTTTGGGCTATGCTCTGATTCTTGTGATTGTAGGTTTCTTCCGTGAATTGTTGGGCTCGGGCTCGTTGTTTGGCTTCCAGGTGATTCCGCAGGCATTCTACGATTTCGGGTATGTAAACAATGGTTTGATGATTTTGCCTCCTATGGCATTAATCATAATAGCCGTGATTGTATGGATTCACCGTTCCAAGAACAAGGAGCTTCAAGAAAATTAATGCAAACTATTAAACGAATAATAGAATGGAAGAATATTTAAGCACATTTGTCCGCTCGATTTTTGTAGACAACATGATTTTCGCATACTATCTGGGTATGTGTTCTTTCCTGGCTGTTTCAAAGAACGTAAAGACTGCTTTAGGATTAGGTTTGGCTGTGACGTTC
>CAVGKO010000223.1:0-2723 GCA_963629885.1 Anaerobutyricum sp. | reverse complement strand
ATCTTCATCAATAGTCTTGAGGAAGTTGAGCAAGGCAGCCTTGTCAAAAGCACCTGTCTCTTTGTTGACAAACATCTGCATCTGTTGGAGCACCGGCGAGATGTTATCGCCCTGAACCATATCAAACAATTCTTCAGAACTTACGCCCATTCCCAATTTGGATGTTTCCTCATTGAGCACGATATCCTGCACCATAACATCAAATACCGACTGACGTATCTGGTTCATATATTCATCCGAGAGACTATTCTGACCGGACTGCATCTTATACATTTCCGTCATTTCATCAACTCTTTCCTGATATTCTTGAATCTTTATCACATTTCCGTCAATCTTAGCAACTCTTTCCTGAGATTGTCTGAAATAAGTAGAACCGGAGTTCAAAAAGTCTCCGATGATAAAAGCAAACAATGCCAAACCCACAACGAGCACGAGCAGTCCTGCTTTGCTTCTGATTTTTTCCAGCGTAGCCATTTATTGTTATTTGTTTTTAAAGTTTATATCCTATGATTTAAGGGCACGAAGATACAAAAAAAAGGATTTTCCACATCTTTTGCCTTGTTTTTTTCAATAAATTCCCGTCTTCACCCATCTGTTTCCGTCTCTTTGAGGTGCGTTGTATCACGGACAGACTCGCTCACGGGGAACGTTCCCTGCGAGTTGAATATCTTGTATTTAGTCATGTTTTGGTTCGACTCAAACCCTATACCGGTGATAATTTTCTCCCCATCCCTCAGTTCGAAATACCTGTCGGTATGAATTTTATCCTTCCTTTGGTCGATAAACAATAGCGAAGTGTCCAATTTTCTCTTCCCCGGGCTCAGCACACTGACATGGCCTGCCAACTTACAAATATCCTTCTTGTCCCAATAATACGCAGTATCGGCCTTCACACTTGCCTCCACGTTGAAGAGAGTGTCATACTTCTCCACATAAACGCCCTGTGGCAAATAGCTGTAAGGGTCTTTTGCCTTGCCAAACACCAACCACTCTTTTGCCTCTATCTTGTAGCGAATGATGCCTGAGTCTGATATCAAACTTGTAGCATCTGCTGTGCGCATCGTATAGGTGTTCTCCGGGTCAAACTCAACGTTCACCACTTCTTTGGTCTCACCTTCACAAGAGGCCATAAACAAAAGAAGCATAACAACCGCCACCAAAGCGGTTGTTATGCTGTATTTTCCCGTTTTACTGTGAAAACGCGTTTCAGCCATGCTTTATCTGATTCTCGTTGTCTCGCCTATCCAACCGCCAACGGTTAAGGTCTTACCTTTCTCAAGGTCCGGATGCATAAACACCTCTTCCGTAGAAGGCAGATAATTGCGATAAGTGCTTATCAGTTTGTTTGCCGTCTCAACGCAACTTTCGTCCACTTGTTTTGCTTTCTCAAACTTATCAAGAGCAGCGTTGTAGGCAGCTCTTGCCATAACATCATCCTTAGGATATACGGTCTTTACAGTAGCCGCATACATCTGTCCTATCAGGATGTAGGGCTGTCCGTAGCTCGAATTGGTGGAAGCGGCCTTCAGGGCATATTCTCTGGCTTTGGAATAATTCTTCTGGTCGAAGCTGAGCACAGCCATCATATAATAGTCTTCTGCCTTCGATGCAGGGTCGGTTTCCATACCTGCTGCTTCCTCGAAATACTTAACAGCCTTGTCGAATTCTTTATTCTTTACTGCCTGCTTGGCAATACCTATGGCAGCATCAGCACTCGGCTCCAACTTATATACATAAGCAGCAGCGGCGAAGAATGCATCAATTTCCTGACAACGCACACGTCTTAAGAGCGAAACAATCTCTTTCAAAGCAGCAAGGTCGTCTTTGCTTTCTTCCACTTTCGATGCATAAAGGTTCTGCAATGTCTCGCAATCGGCAGCACCACTATTGGCAAACGCGCCGTTGACACTTGTCTTGAACGTGGTAATGCTGTTTATCTCTTTCTCATTACCGGAAGCCTGGGCAGCCTGCAACTGTGCATCCAAAATCTTTGACGACTTTAGGTAGTCTTCCACATACTGTCCCTTATGATTAGGGTCAGCCACCATCTTTTGATATGAAGCAAACATGTACAATGAAACGCCCAATGCTTCAGTATTGTCACCAAACTCATTGATGATTTCGCCCAACCAGCCATACAGTTTGTTGTAGTCAGCCTTGTCACCCATAAACTTGATATAGTCCTGTGCCTTGCGCGACACAATCCAATCCTTGCCGTAACGGTTGTCGTTGCCAAAATACTGCACACGCTTATCGTATACTGCCATCAATTCGTCCACCAAAGCTGCTTTCTTGGTAGCATCCTTCTCATTCGCAATCTTCCATGCCATGATTTTCACGCCATGCAGATAAATATCCTTCGTAGCAGCAGGGCACTCGTCATACACTATCTTCCAGAAGTCGTATGCGTCTTTAAAGTTTCCTGCCTTTGCGTAGGGGACAAACAGGCTGATATTGGTTACACAACGGATACTGTCTTCACCAGACCCGAACTGCGTCCCGTTATCCGCACCTTTCTGTGCATACGCGCCGAACGCTCCCATAGAGCATGCAGCGGCAACTAACAATACCTTTATTTTCATATTTGCTTTATAATTTAAGTTAGCAGTTTAAATCAGTCTACTTTCTTCTTCCAGAACCACATCTCGTTGAACGTATAGTTCACCGTGAAGCGAAAATATTGTTCGTCAACCATATTAGTTCCACTCGGGATAATCTTGTTG
>CAVGKO010000222.1:0-2734 GCA_963629885.1 Anaerobutyricum sp. | reverse complement strand
GGCTTTGGTTAAACCGCCGAACAAGATAATTGCTTCCGGACTGGAGAACGCAACCATATCGGCAAAAGCTTCGCCCAGGATGTTTCCTGTGAACTCAAAGATTTCCAGTGCCAATTTGTCGTTCTTCATTGCTGCATCATATACATCCTTCGAAGTGATGGTATCAGGGTCTAACTCGCGCAACAAACTTTCGTCTTTGCGAATCTCCAAATACTCACGTGCTGTACGTGCTACACCGGTTGCTGATGCATAAGCTTCCAAACATCCCTGACGACCGCATCCGCAAGGACGACCATTGTTACGACGCATAATAACGTGTCCCAACTCTCCGGCAAAACCGTCGTGTCCGTAAACCAAATTACCACCGATAACAATACCGCTACCTACACCTGTCCCCAATGTGATTTCAATGAAATCTTTCATACCACGCGCTGCACCGTATGTCATTTCACCAATTGCCGCAGCATTGGCATCGTTGGTAAGAGCAACAGGAATACCACCGATTTGTTCACTTATTAACTGAGCCAAAGGAATTTTCTCTTTCCAAGGAAGATTCGGGGCGAATTCAATACAGCCATTGAAGAAGTTTCCGTTTGGAGCTCCAACTCCAACTCCTTTAATCTTATCTGGACCACCGGCTTGGTCAATTACCGACAACAATCCACGTCCTAACTCGGCAACATAATCGTTTATGTCGTTATATTTACCTGTTTTGATTGACCCACTGTACAAAATTGTACCTCGGGCATCCACTACTCCAAAAACGGTGTTAGTACCACCGATATCAATACCTACTACAAAAGGCTTCTCCATGATTTTATATTTATGATTAATAATGAGTGTTTTTCGGAGAGCAAATATATAGAGAAATCTATTTAACGGCAATGATTCCCTTGAAAAATACTGAAAGTTTTAGCTCGTAAGAATGGAATACTTGTTTTGGAGTGAGTTTGGTGATGTGTGGCTTGCAGGGCCTCTGTGTGTTGAAATAGGAAGTAGAGAATTGTTTTTTCGAAAGTTTTGTGGGTATTGAAAGAATTAATAACTTTGCCGCCTACTTTGAGAATATAAGGAATATAGTTGAAATATAATAAATAGTCAAATTATGATTGTAGTTCCATTAAAAGAAGGCGAAAACATTGAGAGAGCGCTTAAGAAGTTCAAAAGAAAGTTCGAAAAGACAGGTGTTGTAAAAGAATTGAGAAATCGTCAGGCTTTTACAAAGCCTTCTGTTGAAAAGAGAAAACAGATGATGCGTGCGATTTACGTACAGCAACTGCATCAAGTAGAAGAATAATTTCTTTGTCAAAATTGTTTTTTCTAATTCTTGTTCATACCTTCGTTGCATTAACATTGATGCAATGTTGTTATGTTGATAGATTCGTTTTTGGATTATCTTCGGTATGAAAGGAATTATTCCGATTGTACGATAACTGCTTATTCAAAAGATTTGCGTCAGTTTGAGAGGTACGCAAGAATGAATAAGGATGGTGAGTTCGCTCCGAAAGATGTTGATGCGGACTTGGTTAGATGTTGGATTGTTTCTTTGATGGGCGAGAAAATGTCTGCCGCGTCGGTGAATCGGAAATTGAGTTCTTTGAAGTCTTTTTTTAAGTTCCTTATGAAACAGGGATATATCTCTGTTAATCCGCTAAGATTCATTGTTGGTCCAAAGACAAAGAAGCCGTTGCCCTATTTTGTTAAAGATAAGGATATGGAGTTGCTGTTGGATGGCGATGAGTTTGGTAGAGATTTTGAGGGGGTGAGAAATCGTTTGATACTTGAAATGTTGTATGACACGGGCGTGCGTCGTTCGGAGTTGATTGGAATTAGAAATTCCGATGTTGATTGCGATGCAATGCAGGTACGTGTTACAGGTAAGCGTAACAAACAAAGGTTGATTCCATTTGCTGAAGTATTGAATGACTTGATACAGACCTATGTTAAAATTAGGGCTCGTGAGGTTGGTTCGGAGAGCGAATGGTTTTTTGTGAGAAAGAACGGAAACCAATTATCGACTGGTATTGTATACTATATAGTAAGAAAGTCGTTATCGAAAGTTTCAACATTGGCAAAGTGTAGTCCTCATGTATTGAGACATTCGTTTGCAACGAGTATGATGAATGGTGGAGCGGAGTTGAGGGCTGTGAAAGAATTATTAGGACACAGTAGTCTGGCTTCGACTAGCGTTTATACGCATACGACCTTTGAAGAATTAAAAAGAATGTATCATGCTCATCCAAGAGCTAAAAAGAAGGAGGTTAACTATGGACATTAGAATTCAAGCAATTCATTTTGATGCGACAGCTAAGCTAGAGGCATTTATTCAGAAGAAGATTGGAAAATTGGAACAATATTCCGATGAAGTAATGTTGGCGGAAGTAACATTGCGGGTGGTAAAACCCGAGTCGGCTAAAAACAAGGAGGTTACAGTTCGTTTGAAGGCGAAGAATAGTGATTGTTTTGCTGAAAAAACAAATGATACTTTTGAGGAATCTGTTGATGAGTGTGTTGAGGCTTTGGAAAAGCAATTGGTTAAATTCAAGGAAAAAAGTAGGGCCAAATAAAAAAATGACAAATAAATTTGGCGTGTAAGAAATTGTATTTAAATTTGCAGCCGTTTCGCTTTGGTGACGAGACGGCTGTTTTTGGCAAGTTTGCCTCTTTAGCTCAGTTGGCCAGAGCACGTGATTTGTAATCTCGGGGTCGTTGGTTCGAATCCGACAAGAGGCTC